>JBDSIP010000378.1:0-4895 GCA_039917915.1 Thermoflexales bacterium | reverse complement strand
GATCTCGGAGGCGCCTTTGTCGCGCCCGGGCTGATCGACGCGCACATGCACATCGAGTCCAGCCTGCTCACCCCGCGCCGCTTCGCCGAGGCCGTCATCCCGCATGGCACGACCACCCTGCTGGCCGATGCGCATGAAGTCGGGAATGTGGCCGGCGAGGCCGGGATCACCTGGATGGTGCAGGCCGGCAACGACACGCCAATGCGGATCTTCCACGCCCTGCCCAGTTGTGTGCCGGCCACCTCGCCCGAGATCGAGTCGACCGCCCAGGTGTTTGGCGCCGACGAGATCGAGCGGATGCTGGCCTTGCCTCGGGTGATTGCGTTGGGCGAGGTGATGGATTACCGCGGCCTGCTCGGCCAGTCGGCGCGCCTGCCGCCCCTGGTCGCGGCCGCCCGCCGGACGGGGGTGCGGATCGAGGGCCACATTCCGACCCTGACCGGGATGGAGCTGTCGGAGTATCTGTCGCATGGCGTGCAATCCGATCACACCCTGACCTTCCCGGCCAAGATCCTCGAGCAGCTCACGAAGGGCGTGACGGTGATGCTGCAGGCCAAGTCGCTCACCCCCGAGAACATGGCTTGCGTGAATGCGTTGGCGGATCGGAACGGGATCGTGCTGGTCACCGACGACGTCGAGCCCAATCTGCTGCGCGAGGGGCATCTCACCCGCATGATCGGGCTGGCGGTGAAGAGCGGGCTGGCCCCGATCGAGGCCCTGGCCTCGGCGACGATCCGCCCGGCCCGCTACATGGGCATCCATGATCTGGGCGGGATCGCGCCCGGGTATCTGGCCGACTTCATCGTGTTGGACGATCTGGCCGCCTTCCCGCCCCGCCAGGTGTGGGTGGGCGGGCGCACGATGGCGGAGAACGGAAAAGCGTTGGACATCCCGGTCCCGGCCGCGCGGCCGCTGCCGGAGTTCCCCGCGCTGCCCGGGCCGATGGCGGCCGCGGATTTCCGCCTTCTGCCGGAGGCGCCGGCCGGGACGCAGCAGCGCACGGCGAATGCGGTGGTCGTCGTCAATCAGACCAACTCGATCACCCGGCTGGAGCCGATCGGCCTGCGCGTGGAGGATGGCCTCGCCCGTTTTGCCGAGGGCGACGGGCTGTCGCTGGTGGCGGTCTTTGCCCGCCGGGGCGGCGCGCGCAGCGTGGGGGTGATCAAGAACGTCGGGATCGATACCGGGGCGGCCGCGACCAGTATGGCCCATGACAGCCATAACCTGCTGGTGGTCGGGCGCGACGTGGCGGCGATGGCGCGCGCGGCGAATGCCGTGTTTGAGATGGGCGGGGGCGTGGTGGTCGATGACGGGTCGGGTGTCGTGGCCGAGCTGCGCCTGCCGGTCTTCAGCCTGATCTCTGATGCGCGCGCCGAGAGCGTGGCGGCGGAGCTGGACGCGGTTGAAGTCGCCCTGCGCGGGCTGGGGATGAAGAGCCAGCGGCCGTTTCTGCAGCTCTCGCTTCTGGCGCTGAGCGTGAGCCCGTATTACAAGTTCAGCGACAAGGGCGTGGTGGACACCGAGGCCCGCGCGCTGCTGCCGGCGGTGCTGTAGCGTCGGTCTCGCTGCTCAGAAACTATGCGCCTCGTCCTCGCCAGAGACCTTGGGCCTCCGACCTCATGATTCGCGGGGGAGCGAGGCCGCAGGCCTTTGTTGTATCAGCCGGCACGTTCTACGTGCCGGCGTGGCCGGCTGCAGCCGCGGCCACGGCAGATGTTTTGGATCAAGGGCAGACGCGGCTTGCGTTGGTCGCGCCGGCGCCTCGAAGGCGCCGGCTGATATAGCAAAGGCCTGTGGCCTCGCTGCACAGAAACTGGCGCCGCTATGCCGCGGTTATGAGACAAGGCCAACGCTCGGGCGAGCCGCGGTAGAGACCCTTCGCTCAGCGGGCTACTGCCCGCCGCTCAGGGTGACAAGCCGCACGTCGCCGCGCGCCGGTTTCTGCGTGCCCCTTCAGCCCGGGGCGGTACGAAACTCAGGATAACAAGCGCTTCGGGCGCGTTCGGAATGACAGTTGGGCAGAGCCACGCGTATTCTTGCGTCTTCGAACTGACCAGCTACCCGGCGTATGATATCGACGCGTGTTGCTCTCCGTCCACGAATCCCATGAAGAAGCAACCGGAATACCACAAATTCAACCCGCTTGAAGATTGGTTCCGCGCAGCCCGCGGCTACCCGGTGACCCTCACTGAGGACAAGAATCAATGACCAGGACACTTCAGGTTTCGTGCGTTCAAATGCACTGGGCCAGATCGCTGGAATTCAACCTTCAGCGCACACTTCACTTCATCAAATCAGCGGCAGCGTCCGGCAGCCAGGTCGTGCTGTTCCCCGAATCGAATCTGACGGGCTATTACTTTCCCGTCGCGGTCGAGTTGGATCAAAAGCTTGTGCTGGACGCGCTTCGGCAAACCTGCGCGGCCGCAAGCGAAAACGACATCTGGGTGATCGCGGGGACGATCCAGAAGACGCAGGACCGCTTCCTCAACCTGGCCCATGTCATCAATCGCCGGGGCGAAATTACGCATGAGTACGCCAAGGTGCACATGGCCGGGCGGGACGAGAAGAAGTACTGCCGCGGCGGAGACAAGCTCTCTTTGTTTGAGATCGACGGGGTGCTCTGCACCCTCGTCATCTGCCGGGATGGACGGCACCCCGAGCTCTACCGGATTCCGGCCATGGCCGGCGCGCAGGTCCTCTTTCATCCCTCATGCAGTTCGGATGAAATCGAAGCCGTCGCCTGGAAACGCGCCTCGGGCCGCGCCCAGCAACCTGTTGGCCCAAACGCGAAGATCTTCCACTGCGTCGCCAATACCATCGGGCAATCCCCGGATGGCCGGCAGACTTCGAGCGGGTCCTCCTTCATCCGCGAACCCAGCGGCATCCCGCTGGCGGAGGCGGGCTTCTTTCAGGAAGAAATGATCACGTCGGTGCTGGATCTCGCCCGGGCGAATCGCTCGTACGTCCTCGACAGTATGAAGAATCCACCTTTCCTCGCCCGGTACTGGCAGCAGATGGTCGAGGAAGCCGTCGCTCGGAAGGATCTGAAGCCGGGGTAGGGCCGGCTCAAGAAGCGCGCTTCCTAATGAAGGCGGCGAAATGAACCAGCCCATCGAGATCCGGCAAGGCCACCTGGAAGCGTTGCGACGCATTCTGCCTTGCCCGGCTTACGATCGATCGCGCATCCGGGCGGGGATCGTTCATATCGGGGTGGGTGGTTTCCACCGGTCCCACGAGGCCTTCTACACCGATGCGTTGTTGGCCGGCCCCGAAGCCGTCAATTGGGGCATCTGCGGGGTTGGCCTGCGCGAAGCCGACCGCAAGATCGGCAGCGTCCTGAAGAAGCAGGACTTCCTGTACACCTTGATGGTCAAACATCCGGATGGCCGGATCGAGCCCCGGATCATCGGTTCCATCATCGCGTTTCTGTTGAGCGCCGACGACCCACAGGCCGTCATCGACAAGATGGCCAGCCCAAGCACTCGGATCGTTTCCTTGACCATCACCGAGGGCGGCTACAACGTCGATCCGGCTTCCGGTGAATTTGACTTCTCAAATCACGGGATCCAGCACGATCTGGCCCATCCCCAAAGTCCGGCAACCGTGTTTGGTTATCTCGCCGCCGCGCTTCGCCGGCGCCGCCTGGCTGGGCTGGCCCCATTCACGATCCTGTCGTGCGACAACCTCCAGCGCAACGGCGACATCGCTCGTGAAACGCTGCTGGCCTTCGCCGGCCGGCAGGACCCCGAGCTCGCCAAATGGATCGAGCGCGACGTTGCATTTCCCAATGCCATGGTCGACCGGATCACGCCGATCACCGGGCCAGAGGACATTCAGTACATGGCCGGATTGGGTGTGGGGGACGAATGGCCAGTGAGCTGTGAGCCCTTCCGCCAGTGGGTGATTGAGGATAAGTTTCCGAACGGCCGCCCCGCATGGGAAGACGTTGGCGCTCAGTTCGTTGCCGATGTGACGCCTTTCGAGAAGATGAAGCTCAGGCTCCTCAACGCCGGCCACTCGGTTCTGGGATGGCTGGGCGCGCTGCATGGGTACGCGACGATCGACGCGTGTATGGGGGATGCCGTTTTTGCCGGTGTCTTGAAGGCTTTTCTCGACCTCGAGGCGACTCCGATCCTCGATCCCGTTCAGGGAATTGATCTGGAGCAGTACAAACAAATTCTGATCGAGCGCTTTAGCAATCCGAATATCCGGGACAGCCTGACCCGGATTTGCTCGGAAAGTTCGGCCAAGATTACGAAGTTCCTGGTTCCCACGGTGACCGAAAATCTTGCTCGAAACGGAAGCACCCGCTTCGCCGCGCTCGTCTTCGCCGCGTGGTGTTACGTATGCGACAAAGGAGTCGATGGAAATGGGCGGCCGTTCGCGGCCGCCGACGCGATGGAAGCAGAGCTGCACCAGGCAGCCCTCGGAACAAGCGCCGATCCAGTCGCATTTCTCCGCCTTCGATCCGTCTTTGGAGACCTGGCGGATAACCCGATGTTTCGCGATGAATATGCGAAGGTGGTCGCTGAGATCTATGCAAACCCCGATATCCGCGAAGACATGCAAGCAGCCATGATTCATCCGGAGTCATAGCGCCGAGCCGCTGGGCCCGGAATTCACTATACTTGCCCACTGCGGCTGGACGTCACTGCCAAAATCTGGTGCTGGCGCGGGCGCGGGCCACACTACTTTGCCACCGTTCGAATCGAGGTCGGTCAAGGTGGGCGGGTGCGGCGAGGCAGGACGGGCTAGGTCAGGTTTCGGCGGGGGCGCGAACACAACGCCCGATACACGCGAGGTGGGCATGACACAATTCCAGAAGATGTACACCGATCTGGCCAACTGGTGGCCGCTCCTGTCACCGCTCGCTGACTACGCCGAAGAAGCGGCGT
>JBDSIP010000377.1:0-25329 GCA_039917915.1 Thermoflexales bacterium | reverse complement strand
AGCCCTCGACCGATTGCGCGCAAGCGAGCATGCCTCGCGCGCCGAGTTGATCCGGCGCGCGGTGGACGCATTCCTGCAGACACAAAAGGGCGCATCCATCGCCGACAGGCCCGGCTTCGGCGCTTGGAAGAAGAAGCGCGTCGACGGCGTCACTTACCAGCGCAAGCTGCGGACGGAGTGGGAGTCTGTCTGAATCACGGAGGACACGGATGCCGCGGATTACACGGAAGGGCGTGTGCCGGCCGAACTCGCCTTTCCCGATACATCTTCAGCATGGATGACCTCGGTGATTCAAACGACGAACGTGAAGTCCGCGCGAACAATTCCAATGAGCTAAATCTTCTAGTCCTTGTCTCGTTCCCGCTGGAACCGCCAAATCAGACTGTCCAGCGCACGCGGCGTGAGGCGCGGGTAATCTTTCGCCAGAATCGCGCAAGCGCCAACTACCACGTCATTTCCCTCTTGAATACTTGGTATCCGTCCAGTTGCCAACTGGATAAATCTCATGACCATCCGGTCAGGTTTGACATAGTCAGTCGAGCCCGACAGCATGTAGAAATATCGCAACGATATCCCGCTATGCTGACCTGGTATTCGGGCAATTTCCGATTCGAAACTCGCGTTGCCAAGGATCTTGTTTGTATCCTGGCTATAGTCGACGCCATATTGCTGAAGCACTTGGCCGAATCTCAGGGCGGCTTCCGATTTCAGAATGCCGCTTCTTGTTGACGTCCGTTGCGAATTCTTGTAAACGGTCTTTGCCATTGCTTCGATGCCATATCGGTCATATAGCCGGACGAAACTCGAAATTGAGAACTGATCTGCGGGATGAGGCGGACTAGTAGCTCCTCCCGTTCTGATACCTAGGTGCTGGCAAAACCTGGCAACGGTGTTTGCGGTAGACGTGTAGTGCGCACCAATCGAGAACACTGCGTCAATCACACAAAGTGGCAGACTCCAATAGCCGTACTCGCTTGGCTGGTTCGTACCGGCCAAATCCAGCGTAGACCTGCACAATTCGACAACCGCCTCAATGTCTTGGTTCAACATGCCAGATTCGTCCTGATTTCGCCGGAGTCTATCAGTTTCAACTGAGCGCACTTGATTGTGAAGGGGTCTCAGTGGTGCCTGTCTATTCCCTCTTCCTCGGCAGCACCTTCCGCAACGCCACCGGCAACACTGCCCGGGTGTCGAGCTTGTCCGCCCCCAGGAAGCGCAGCAGATCAGCCAGCCCGCGGGCCAGGGCCTGCCCGAATTCGGGATCGCGCCCGGTGGCCTTGTCCTCCAACCAGAGGCCCGGGATCATCACGGTGTTCGTCGTCCGGTCGAGCTTGAAATCAGCCCGGGCCACCAGCCGGTCGCCCCACAGGATGGGCAGCGCGTAATAGCCGTAGCGCCGCAGGTGAACGGGCTTGTAGACCTCCCACACATACTCAAAATCGAACAGCGCCTTCGACCGGCCGCGCGCGCTCACGATGTCGAGCGGAGCCAAAAACGAGACCTGTTCGCGGGTGCTCGGCCCGAGCGGCGCCCAGGCCGCCGGCACCCGCCCGGCCGCGAGTTCGGCCAGCAGCGGCGCGTCTTCGGTCAGGGCCACCATCGGCTTCTTCCAACCCTCTACCTCAACCCGCGCGAGGCGCCCGGCCGCCACCTCCCGCTCGCGCCAATGTTTCGGATCGGGCCCGCCCATCAAGCGGCCAATCAGCCCCGTCCCGGGGAGCAGGACATCCAGCCCGTGAAAGGCGACCAGCTTGCGCATCATGAACGCCTCAGTCTCGGCGTCGCTGGCCTCATGCAGCAGCTCGGCCGGGGCCACCGCCTCGGCCAGGGCATACACCCGCTCGAAGCGCTCACGATGATGGACCATCACCTCGCCGACTCGCCACAGGTAATACAGGGCCAGGGCGCTATCCTTCCGCCCGCGATAGCTGTCGTGGCGGGTGCGGTCCTTCATCTCGAAATCTCGGTTGGCGACCGTCCCGCGCTCGCGCAACACCTGGCGCATCTCGACGATGGCCGGCCCGTGCAGTTCGGCCTGCTGCCGCCAGTGGGGCTCATCGCGCTGGCGCCGCATCAGGTTGCGCCAATATGGCAGCTCGTTCATCGGCCGCACGGCCAGCCAGCCGCCCCAGTCAAAATAGCGGCGCTCGGCGTAGGCCAGGGTCTCCCACAGCCCGGGCGTGTAGTCGGCCACCCGGCTATGCAGGGTCAGGTCCTGGCTGCGAGCAATGACGGTGAGCGGGTCGAGCTGCAGGTGCTCGACCGCTCGCATCGCGGCGTCGGCTCCAGCTTTACCCTGCCAGCGCCGGCCGGGCCACAACCCCTGCTTGCCCAGGATGAAGCGCCGGGCGACCTCGGGGGAGATGACGATGCGGTCTGGCATGGGTCTAGCGCGCGGCCTTGGCCTTCGCTTCCGCCCTGGCCTTGGCCTTGGCCCGGGCCTTGCCGGCTTTCGTGTTTTCCGCGGAGGGCAGCGAGGCGGCCAGCGCCGCCGCCCTGGCTATGCCGTTGGTGGTCCGCGCCGGCGCGGCTGCATATTTGCGGCCCTGGGCCAGCACTGGCCCGAGATAGTAGCCGGTGTGCGATCCGGCGGCCGCCGCGATCTCCTCCGGCGCGCCTTCGGCCACGACCATGCCGCCCGCGTCGCCGCCTTCCGGACCCATATCGACGATCCAGTCGGCGACCTTGATGATATCGAGGTGGTGCTCGATGACGACGACGGTGTTCCCGTCATCGACAAGCTGGTTCAGCACATGAATCAGCTTGCGCACGTCCTCATGGTGCAGGCCCACCGACGGCTCGTCGAGGACGTAGATCGTCCGCCCGGTCGCGCGCTTGCTCAACTCGCGGCTCAGTTTTATCCGTTGTGCTTCTCCGCCCGACAGCGTTGTCGCGGGCTGGCCCAGCCGGACGTAGGTCAGCCCGACCTCTGACAGCGTGTCGAGCTTGCGGGCGAGCGGGGGGATGTCCTTGAAGAAGGCCTGGGCCTCGCTCACTGTCATCTCCAGGATCTCGTGAATGTTCCTGGCCTTATATTTGATCTGGAGCGTCTCGCGGTTAAAGCGGCTGCCCTTGCACACATCGCAGGTGACGTAGATGTCGGGCATGAACTGCATCTGGATCTGGATCACGCCCTGGCCTTCGCAGGCCTCGCAGCGGCCGCCCTTGACGTTAAAGCTGAAGCGCCCGCTCTTGTAGCCGCGCACCTTGCTGTCAGGCAGCTCGGCGAACAAATCGCGCAACGGCGACCACAGCCCGGTGTAGGTGGCCGGATTGCTGCGCGGGGTGCGCCCGATGGGCTGCTGGTCGATGTTGATGATCTTGTCCAGCGCCTCAATCCCCTCGACCCCGTCCAGAGCGCCGGGCTTCTCCATGCTCCCGTTCAGCTTGTTCGACAGCGACTTGAACAGGCACTCCACGATCAGCGAGCTCTTGCCGCTCCCGCTCACCCCGGTCACGACCACGAACTTGCCCAACGGAATCTTGACGTTCACGTTCTTGAGGTTGTTCTCGCGCGCGCCGCGGATGGTCAGGACCTTGCCATTGCCCTCGCGCCGCTCGTGGGGCAGATCGATCCGCCGGCGTCCGCTCAAATACTGGCCGGTGATTGAGGTCGGGTGCTTCATGATGTCCTGCACCGTCCCCGCCGCGATCACGTAGCCGCCATGCTCGCCCGCCCCGGGCCCCATGTCGATGATCCAATCGGCGGCCTTCATCGTGTCGTCGTCGTGCTCGACGACCAGCACGGTGTTGCCCAGGTCGCGCATGCGGATCAGGGTGCTGATCAGGCGGGCCTGGTCGCGCTGGTGCAGGCCGATGCTGGGTTCATCCAGCACATACAGCACACCCATGAGCTGGCTGCCGACCTGGGTGGCCAGCCGGATGCGCTGGCTCTCGCCGCCGCTCAACGTCATCGCCGCCCGTGACAGGTTGAGGTAATCCAGACCCACATCCACCATGAACTGCAGGCGGGCCCGGACTTCCTTGACGATCTGGCGGGCGATCTTGCGGTCGCGCTCGCTCAGGGCCACGACGGCGGTACCGGGCGCCGCGCGCAAGACCGTCGCCGCGCGGGCGCGCTTGCCGCCATCGTCGATGCCAAGGCTATTCACCCAGGCCAGAGCATTTCCGATGCTGAGGTCGCCGACCTCGGCGATATTCTTTCCGGCCACCCGCACGCACAGCACATCGTCCTTCAACCGCTTGCCCAGACACGTTGGGCACAGGCGGTGGCTCATGTACTCCTCGAGCTTGTTGCGCACATAGTCGCTGGTGCTGTCGCGATACCGCCGGGAAAGGTTCTTGAGTACGCCCTCCCACACGATCTCGTAGGTGTGGTGTATTCCGGCCCGGTTGCGATACTCCATGCGCAGCCGATCCTCGCCGGTGCCGTTCATCAGCACTTCGCGGGCGGCCTTCGAGAGCTGCTTCCAGGGCGTGTCGATCGGGATCTTGTAATGCCGGCAGATGTTACCCATCAACTGCACGTAGTAGCCGTCATCGTCCGAGGATGTCATCGGCGCGATGGCGCCGTCCTCGATGCTCATCTCGGTGTTGGGCACGATCAGGGCCGGGTCGAATTCCTGCTTGCTGCCGAGCCCCTGGCACTCCGGGCAGGCCCCGTCGGGCGAGTTGAACGAGAACAGGCGCGGCTCGAGGTCGGGGTAGCTCTTGCCCGTGGCCGGGTCAACCTTCTTCTCGCTGAACAGCACGTCGCGCCAAACCGCTGTCTCGCCCTCCGCGACTTTGTCCTGGACCATCGCCACGCAGAAACCGTCGCCGAGCTTGAGCGAGGTCTCGACCGAGTCGGTCAGGCGGGTGAGGAAGTCCCTGGCCCCGGCCGTGTCGGCGCCTTCCTCAGGCACCACCAGCCGGTCGACGACGACCTCGATGTTGTGGATTTTATAACGGTCCAGCTCGACGTCTTCATTGACGTCGCGCACATCGCCATTCACCCGCACCCGGACAAAGCCTTCCTTGCGCACATCCTCAAACACCTGCTGGTGATGACCTTTCTTGTCCTTGATGAGGGGGGCCAGGATCTGCAAACGCGCGCCGGGCGGAAGCGCCCCGATCTGGTCGACGATCTGCTCGGCCGACTGCGAGACCAGGGGCTGGCCGGTCACCGGCGAGTACTGGATCCCGATCCGGGCGAACATCAGGCGCAGGTAGTCGTAAATCTCGGTGACCGTGCCCACGGTTGAGCGCGGGTTGTGGCTGGCCCCCTTCTGGTCGATCGAGACGGCCGGCGAGAGGCCTTCGATCTGGTCGACATCGGGCTTCTCCATCTGTCCGAGAAACTGGCGCGCGTAGGCGCTCAGGCTCTCGACGTAGCGGCGCTGGCCCTCGGCGAAGATCGTGTCAAAGGCGAGCGAGCTCTTGCCGCTCCCGCTCAGCCCGGTGATGACGACGAGCTTGTCGCGCGGGATCTCGACGTTGATATTCTTGAGATTGTGCATGCGCGCGCCGCGCACGACGATATTGTCCTGAGGCATGTGATCCGCGCCCTCGCAGCGCCTGAAATGTCCGTCCGGAGCGGTCTGATCCGCCCGCGGCGAATGAGTTTAGCACAGATGTTCGACTTTCTTTATTGACGCCGTGGCGTTGGCGTCGCGCTTCAGCGGCCTCACCCTCCACGAATGGTTGAGCCTCGGGCTGGCGCTGGTGGTGAGGGCGGCCGTCCCGCCAGTGGCGGCTTGAGTCTCCAGGAAACAGGCGAGCTCGGTCGCAATACCGCGCAAATCGCGCTGCTCATGGTTCCCTTCGCGGCCTGGAGCGTCATCTCCCGCCGGGAGAGGGCGGGAGAGGGCAGCGCGCTGAGCGCCCCTGCGCGAAGCGCGCGGGTGAGGAGCTGAAGAGGCAAAAACGCAATCCCCCGTTTGGCGCTAGAGTTGCCCCATGAAAACCGGAACCTGTCCCAAGTGCCGCTCGTCTGTGGTTTATCAGGGGGGTCAAGGCCCCGCCCGAGGCCGGAAGCGGCCTGCTGCACCTCAGCGCCATCCGCTACAACACCGGCCTCGTCCTTATGCTCGAGCCCTATGTCTGCCGAGCCTGCGGCTACGTCGAGATGTTCGTCGATGACGCCAGCCGCGAGCGGCTCCAGGCGCTTGCGCTTGACGCAAAGCGTTGGCAGAACATAGTCCAGGCCATCGTCTGAATCACGGAGGCAGAAGATGACACAGATGACACGGGGTGGATCTTGCCGAAAGCATCCGGGGAATCCGCGTCATCTTCAGCCTCCGTGATTCAGACATATCCGCAGCGTCCGTGTCTTCCGTGATCGCGCTTCAGTCGGAAAGTCCAAGGATGCGGTCGCCAAACGTAATAACATCGTTTAGACGCTCAACGATCACAATGACGACGATGGTCAGGTCGATCTTGCGATATGCGTGGATCACGAGATTGCGAAACCCGACCATTCTCACCATCCGCTCGCACAGGCCTTCATCGATGATGACCGCCGCCTTGAGCATTTCAAATGCCTCGGCGCTTGTTCCGGGGATGCCCAGTCGCTTTTGGCGAACGGTGTAGCTCGCGAGGTCAATCGCCAATTCACAGGCCCGCACGATATTGAGAATTGCCGCGTCCTGTCTCGTGAAATTGCGCGCAAAAGTCTTGCCGGCGAGACGGTACTCCTCGCGAGCCCTGAGCACGCAACGTTGGAGGCTTGAGACCTTCTCGGCTACTACGTCATCCATGATCGCTTGTCTCACACGGCATACGCCCGGCGCGTCTCCTGAAACTGCCGCAGAATATCGGCCCGTTCCTCGTTGAGTTTGAAATAGCCGGACAGCGTCCGCATCTCGAACTCAAGTCGGGCGCGGTCATCGGCGCAATCGATGACCGCGCCCGTGCGCAAGATTTCCATCTGAAAAACGGTCGAAACCTCGCGCACGTTGATGAGGTCTACATCCCGGCCGAGGGCTCGCGTTAATCGCGTGGAAACATCCAGCAATACAAGGCTATCGGTCTGTTTCGCGGTGGCATAGGGTAACAACAGCGCAAGGTCAATGTCACTGCCCGGCGCGGCTTCTCCGCGGGCAGTTGACCCGAAGTGATAGATAGCCTGTGCGTCGGGGAACGCTTCAAGCAGGATGCGCCTGATCGTGTCCAACATGCTTAAAGATCATAGCATGGCGCCAGAACAATCATTACCACCTTGCCAAATCTCCATTCCCGGCTACCCTTGGGCCATCATGCAGGTCGACATCGAACTCTATCGCCGTGACGCCCAGATCGCCCCCGGCCTGCGCCTGAGCGTCATCGACATCGCGCCCGAGGCTCCCGCGCGCATAATGGTCTTCATCCACGGCTTCGGCGGCAAGGCCACCCAGTGGCGCAACCAGCTCCTGGCCTTCTCCGACACCGCCCGGGTCATCTCCCCCGACCTGCGCGGGCACGGCCAGTCCGATTCCCCCCACAGCGCCTACACCGTCGCCGAGCACGTCGCCGACCTCGACGCCGCCCTCACCCTGCTGGGCGTCACCGGACGCTTCGTTCTGCTCGGCCACTCGTTTGGCGGCGCCATCGTGACCGAGTACGCTCTCGCCCACCCCGAGCGGGTGGAGAAGCTGGTCCTGCTCGCCACCGCCGGCGAGTTCAAGCTCACCGGCCCGGCCAAGGTTCTGCTCCGCCTGCCCCTGCCCGTGCTGAGCGCCATCCACCGCGCCTATGCCTACCGAGCCATGTTTGCCCGCCCGCACACCATCTCCGACATGTATCGCAATGCGGTCTCGGTTTGGCAGGGTTGGAGCGCTTTTCGCAGCCTGCAAACGCCGACCCTCGTCATCCGCGGCAACCGCGACAACGTCTTCGAGCCGCGCTATTTCACCGATGTGGCCCGGACCATCCCCGGGGCCGAGGAAGTCGACGTCGGCGCGAGCGGGCACATGGTCATGCTCGAACGAACCGCCGCCGTCAACCGGGCCATCGAGCGCTTTGTCGCCGAGCGCCCGCGCGGGCGGGCCCAGCCGCCCGCCCCCCAAGCCCGGGCCGCGCCCTGGCTTTCCTTCTACGACAAGGACGTCCCGCCCACGATCAGCATCCCGCCGGTCGCGCTGCCCGAGGTCCTGCGCGCCACCGCCCGGCGCTTCCCCCACCGCCACGCCATGATCTTCGGGCGCGGGCCGTTGACCAACAAAATTAGCTATCGTGCGTTGGACAGGGACGCCTCGCGCTTTGCCCACCTGCTGATCGAAGTGGGCGTCAAAAAGGGTGACCGGGTCCTGCTCCTACTGCCCAATCTGCCCCAGGCCGTCGTCGCCTACTACGGCACCCTGCGGGCCGGCGCGGTGGCGGTCTCCACCACCCCTCTCTCCGAGCCCGCCGAGCTCATCCGCCAGGCCAACGACAGCGGGGCCCGGGTGCTGGTCACCCTCGACCGCAACGCCGCGGCCGCCCGCAAGGCCCTCGACGCGACCAGGATCGAGCGGGTCATCATCGCAAACATCGGCGACTATCTCCCGGTCTGGGCCCGCCCCTTCATCCGTCCGCCCGTTATCGAAGGCATGCTCCGCTACCGCGAGGCGCTCGGCCGCCAGCCCGCGACCGAGCCGGGCGTCGCCATCGCCCCCGACGACCTCGCCCTGATCCAGTACACCAGCGGGACAACGGCCGATCCCAAGGGGGTGATGCTCTCCCACCGCAACCTCATCGCCAACACCCTCCAGACCCGGCACTGGATCCCCGACCTGCGCGAGGGTCACGAGATCTTCCTGTGCGTCCTGCCGTTCTCGCATGTGTATGGCATGACCGGGGCGATGAACGTCCCGGTCGCGATGGGCGCGACGATGGTCATCATGCCCGGCTTCGTCACCCGGGACGTGCTCGAGGCCATCAAGCGTCACAAGCCCACCATCTTCCCGGGTGTGCCGACCATGTTTGTCGCCATCAACAACTTCCCCGGCGCGCGCCAGTATGGCATCCGCAGCATCCGGGCCTGCATCTCGGGCGCCGCCCCGCTCCCGGTCGAGGTCCAGGAGGCATTTGAGAAGCTCACCAAGGGCCGCCTGGTCGAGGGCTACGGCCTGACCGAGGCCACGACCGTCACCCACGCCAACCCGCTCTATGGCCGGCGCAAGGTCGGCTCGATCGGGATCCCGGTTCCGGGCACCGAAGCGAAAATCCTCGACCTGGCGAGCGGGCGCGAAGTTCCCGCCGGGCAGATCGGCGAGCTGGCCGTGCGCGGCCCGCAGGTGATGCAGGGCTATTGGAACGACCCGAAGCCGCGCGAGTTCATCACCCGCGACGGCTGGCTGTTGACCGGAGACGTGGCCCGGATGGACGCCGACGGCTACTGCGAGGTCGTGGCCCGCAAGCGCGAGATGATCCTGGCCGGCGACTACCAGGTCTTCCCCCGCGATGTCGAGGAAGTCCTCTACGAGCACCCCAAGGTCCGCGAGGTCGCCGTCGTCGGGGTGCAGCCCGCCCGCTGGCCCTTCCAGCGGGTCAAGGCTTACGTCGTGCTGCGGGCCGGCCAGAACGCCAGCGAGGAAGAGTTGATTGCGTTGTGCAAGCGCCGGCTCGAGGAATACGCGGTGCCCTGGCAGATCGAGTTCCGCAAGGAGCTGCCCAAGAATTTCGTGGGCAAGGTCGTGCGGCGCCTGCTGATCGAGTAAAATCGTGCGCGCCGTGCCCGCCCGACTCACCCGCCTTTTTCTCGGTTTCTTCGAGAGCGAGCGCGCCTCCGGCGTGATCCTGATCGCCTGCACGCTTGTCTCGTTGCTGCTGGCCAACGTCCTCATCGGACCGGCCTGGCTGGACTTCTGGCACGCCAAACTCCCGCTCGACATCGCCGGTGTCATCTCGGTGAATTACACCCTCGAGCACTGGATCAACGACGGGCTGATGACGGTCTTCTTTCTGCTGATCGGGTTGGAGATCGAGCGCGAGCTGTATGTCGGCGAGCTGTCCAACCTGCGCAACGCTTCGCTGCCCATCATGGCCGCCATCGGCGGCATGCTCACCCCGGTTCTCATTCACTTTGCGTTCAATCAGGGCGCGCCCACCCAGCGCGGCATCGCGATCCCGATGGCGACGGATATCGCCTTTGCGTTGGGCGCGCTGTCGCTGCTCGGCCGGCGGGTGCCGGTCTCGCTCAAGATCTTCCTGACCGCCCTGGCCATCATCGACGACCTGGGCGCGATCGCCGTGATCGGGATCTTCTACTCGAAGGACTTCTCGCTCCCCTTTCTGCTCGGTGCCCTGGCCGTGTTCGGTGGCCTGTTGATTCTGAACCGGCTGGGGGTGCGCCGCCTGGCGTTCTACCTGATCCCGGGCGTGGTGATGTGGTACCTGATGGGCAAGTCCGGCATTCACGCGACCATCACCGGGGTGCTGCTGGCCTTCGCCATCCCGTTCGCAGGCGGTGCGGAGGGGTCGCCTTCCGCCCGGCTCCAGCACTTTCTCCACCGGCCAGTTGCCTTTCTGATCATGCCGCTCTTCACTCTGGCCAACACCGGCATTGCATTGACCGGCAACTGGGCACAGGGACTACTCTCACCCAACGGTCTGGGCATCTTCCTGGGCCTGGTCCTGGGCAAGCCGCTCGGGATCGTCCTGTTCAGCCTGGGCGCCGTCAAGGCCAGGCTCTCGCGCCTGCCGGCCGATCTGTCCTGGAAGCACGTTCTGGGTGCCGGGTTCCTGGGCGGGATCGGCTTCACCATGTCGATCTTCATCACCCTGCTCGCCTTCGCGGACCCCGCGATCATCCAGGCGTCCAAGATCGCCATTCTGCTCGCCTCGCTGACCGCCGGCATCGTTGGGATCGCGATCTTGGCGAGGCAGCCGATGACGGATGACGGATGACGAGACCCTCCATCCGCCTCGCAACCGAGACCGACGCCGCCGAGCTGGCCCGCCTGAACGGGCTCTTTAATGGCGCGGCGCTCACCCCGGCTGAACAGGCCGAAAATCTGCGCGCCGCGGCGAGCACCGAGCGGGCCCTCCTCGCCTGGGTCGCTGGGCGGGCGGTTGGCTTCACCTGCCTGCGCTTCGCCCCCCTGATCACGACCGCGCTTCCCTACGCCGAGGTGACTGAGCTCTTCGTCGAGGAGGCCTTTCGACGGCGCGGGCTCGCCCGCGCGCTGCTGGCCGAGGCGGAAATCCTCGCCCAATCTCATGGCGCCCCGGGGCTCATCCTCTTCACCGGGCTCAAAAACGAGACCGCCCAGGCCTTCTATCGCGCGGTCGGTTATCACGACTACGCGATCACGCTTCGGAAGGTGTTTTGAGCGTTGTGCGCCGGCGTGCTGCGCATTCGCTCAGTGTCATCCTGAGTTCGACACCGCCCCAGCCGAAGGGCAGGCAGAAACTGGCGCGCGATGACGCCCGGCCTGTCACCCTGAGTTTCGTACCGCCCCGGGCCGAAGGGGCATGCAGAAACCGGCGCGCGGCGACGTGCGGCCTGTCACCCTGAGCGGCGGGCAGTAGCCCGCTGAGCGAAGGGTCTCTACCGCGGCTCACCCGAGCGTCGGACGTGTCTCATAGCCGCGGCATAGCGGCGCCAGTTTCTAAGCAGCGAGCCCCTCTGGGCTTCACCACACGCGAAACCAAGTGGGCGAGCGAAGGACCCCTGTGGCGTCGCGCAGAGGGCACGAGAATCGGCAAACGCCACTTGGCGCCGATTATCCCTTGGCCTGGCGTTACGTCACAGGGGTCCTTCGCTCGCCCAGATACGGGTTTTTACGCCGCACCTCTACGGGGTGCGCTCAGGATGACAAACGATATAAGTTCACATATGCGCAAGTGCGCCGTGTCCTACAATCTCGCGCTTGCGCCTAACTTAATGCCATTGTGCTTTCGAGGGGATGACGCCATCAGTACGGAGCCCAGCGGCGGCGCGTAAACAGATTAGCCAAAGTAGATGCTGTAATCCGCCCACCCTACGCCCACCGATTCCCCTCAGTGTTCACCCCCCGGCACCCGACCAGCTTGAGCCCGGCTTCGACGTTGCCGGCGATGTGGTTATCGTAGAGGGTCGAGTCGCGCACGCGCTCGAGCAGGGCTGCGACGCGGTTGTCGCGCAGGGTATTGCCGGCCACGCTGAAGTGATGGCAGCGCGGCGCGACGGCCGGCCCGCCTTCCTCGCGTCCGGTCCATATCCGCACCGCGGTTTCGTTTCGCTCGAAGCTGTTGCCCGTCACCTGGGTGTCGCCGCTCTCGGCGCACTCGGGGTAGTAATCGAGAAAGGCCGGCTGCGCGTTCACCCAGAATTGCGCGCCATCCCGGTTGCGCTCAAACGCGTTGCCTCGGATCGTGTTGTGATGCCCGTGCTCGATCGCCACCCCGGCGATGCGGTTGCCTTTTATGGAGTTGCCTTCGACCGTTGTTTCAGACGAATAGCCCAGCCAGAAACCATAGTTGCAGTTGTCGGCCCGGTTGTTCCGAAACACATTCCTGGCCGAGAAGGTCGCCTCGAATGCGATATTGGGGCTCCAACTCCCATCGTTGTCCTCGAACAGGTTGTCGTCGCAGGGCATCCGGATCAGGTCCTTGTGGAAGCCGCCCAGAAACACCCCGTCCCCGCCGCCGCGCAGACGGTTGTGGGTGACGATATTGCGCGACGACGAGCCCATGAGCACCAGGGCGGCCGCGTCGGCGCCGTTGTGATAGCGCTCGGTCAGCGCGCTCTCCTTGGTGATCTGATGCACCCGGCAGCAGAAATCGGCGGTGTTGTTGTCGATCTTGTTGTCGGATGAGCCGAACAAGCCGATCCCGAAGCCGCTGTTGAACGAGGCGTTATTGCCCAGCACGTCAATCTTGTTGCAGCCGTAGAGCAGTATCCCGTTTTGCTGATGCTGGACATCGTTGTGCTCGATCACGCTGTCGATCACGCCGTTGACGTAGATCGCCCCGCCGTAGGCATCCCGCTCGTCGCGCCACACGTCGAGAAAGACGCTCGTGTCGGTGATCTCGCGGGTGCGGGTGACCCGGTTCGCAGTCAGGCGGATGTTGGCGCAGGCCTGGAACCACAGCCCGTGCTCGTAGCGCTCGACCTGCAGGTTGCGGATCGTCACCCCCGTGCGCTGGCGGCAGGTGACCCCGCGCCCGTAGAAATCCGCGCCGACCAGAACGGCCCCGTTGCCGTCGAGGGTCACCCCGTCCGCGGCGATCTCGATTCCGCGCGGCAGGTAGTGCACCCCCGGCGCAAGCGTGGCATCCCGCGTGATGCGCATGCCGTCTTCGGGGATAAGCAATTCGGGCACGGTTGAGATTCTAGACTGTGGGAGCGACGGCCCCGGCTTCGCCAGCGCCGTCGCTCCCACACAACTCCGCCAGCCTGCCCACAAACTCCGTCCGCGGGATCGGCCGGGCCCCAAACGAGGCCAGGTGCTCAGTCTCCTGCTGGCAATCGATCATCGGCACGCCCGCCGACTGCAGCGCCTCGACCAGATGGACGAGGGCGACCTTCGACGCGTCGGTCGCCCGGGCGAACATCGACTCGCCAAAGAACATCCGCCCGATCCACACCCCATACAGCCCGCCGACCAGCGCCCCATCCTGCCAGCTCTCGACCGAATGGGCGTAGCCCTGGGCGTGCAGCCCGCAGTAGCCATCCAGGATCTCGGGGGTGATCCACGTCCCCTCCTGGCCCGGGCGCGGCTCGGCGCAGGCCTCCATCACCTGGCGGAAGGCCGTATTCCTACGCACCTCGAACCGGCCGGCCTTGACCGTGCGCAGCAGTGAGCGGCTGGCGTGAAACTCCTCGGTAAACAGCACCATCCGCGGGTCGGGCGACCACCACAGCAGCGGCTCGCCCGGGCCTGACCAGGGAAAGATCCCCCGCCGATACGCGTCGAGCAGGCGCTCCGGCGTCGCCGCGCCACCCAGCGCCAGCAGCCCGTTCGGGCGGCGCATCGCCCGGGCCAGGGGCGGGAAGGGCGTGGTTGGGCCAAGGACGGTCAGCACGGCCGGGATTCTAGTCGTCCGAATTCGCCGCAAAAAAACCAATTCCCTGGATGAACATCCAAGGAGTTAGGACGCTTGGTCTGGAAAGACTACACCGCTAGCGCAGCCTGGACAGTTTCAGAGGTGATTATGGTCTCACCCAGCTCTGCCAGTTTCTGGTCGGCCGCCTCTTCTTCGTGAAGTGATTTCGTCAGAGGCTCAATCGCTGTGTCATAGCCCAGCAATTCAGCCATGTGGATCGCATCTTTATAGCCACAAATCTCGTAATGCTCAACCTTTTGGCATCCACCTATCAAGGCCGAATCCATCAGGTCTGGAGAAGCAAAGTTTTCAGCCATGGCCTCTTTGCCTTCTGCAAGAACGCCTTCCATGCCTAAGCATTTCTTCCCGCGCGGACTGGCATCCAAAGATTGGAAAATCTTCTCGATGCGGGCAACCTGGCCTTCGGTCTCTTTGAGGTGTTTTTCCAACGCCTTCTTCAACTCAGAAGAAGTGACGGTTTGGATAACCTTTGGAAGCGCTTTGGTGATCTGCGTTTCGGCACTGTAAATATCTTTCAAGTGATCAACGTACGAATCGTGGAGGGTTAGTTCCTTAGTCATTGTGAATCAATTTTCCTTTTGGTAATTGGGGTTGGTCGAATTTCGCGCTCCGTTATCTTGCGCCGACTTACAAGGAGTCACAACACCCCTCTGGAGGGTATTGGCCTCCCCCAAATGGGGGCCAATTGCGCCTATTCCAATAACCGACCACCCGATGCGCGAGCGAAGCATTGGTCAAGTGACCGCGTTTTCTTACCGTGCAAACAAATGCCGGCGATTGCTGGAAATACATTGCGCCTGGCCTTGTCAATGATGTAACTGGAGTTTGGCAACTCAGGGCTTTTCCAAAGTCGGCGCCTGGGGTTGAAGGAAGACCCTGATGTGGACAGTCTGTATGCCTGCTTTCAGGTGTTGAGCGACAAACGAATGGCGCGCGGTAAGCGGTATGAGCTTGGGCTGGTCTTGGGGCTGATCGTGCTGGCCAAATTGACCAATCACGACAGGCTGACGGCAATCGCTGAATGGATCGGGCATCAGACAGAGGAATTAAGAGCGGCGTTTGGAATCACCCGCCTACGTTTTCCCTCGTATTCGACGCTTCGTCGGGTGCTGGGTGATGCGGTGCAGGCCGAAGAGTTCGAACTGGCGATCAGCCGATTCTTCGCCTTTTTTTCTCGGGTGGGATCTCCACTGGCCTTCGGAAACGACCTCGACGAATCCCTCGACCGCTTTGATGGCGGTCTCGTCGTCAATCGCGTAGGTCGGCGCGGGAACTTCGGCGGCCATTCTTTCCACTTTGGCCATCGTGCTTTCCGGGTGGTCCTTGTGATCCACGTGCGGCAGCAACGCAAAGTCAACCAGCCCCAGCCCTTCTTCAATGACGAAGGGCCTGTTGGGGTCGTCGTACGTCTCGCCGAAAACAGGGGCCGTCACCATACTGCCGGCGCTCACTCCCACATAGACGGTCTCGCGCAGCGACGGCAGGAGCATTGCCAGTCCGGACTCCCGCATCCAGCGGGTTAGACACAGGACATCGCCGCCATTCCCCAGCAGGGCATCAGCCTCGCGGACAGCCGCGATCCAATACTCTTCCTCGATGCTTGGCAGGGCCGTGAGTTCCAGCACGCCCAACGACTTCCAACCCAATCCGCACAAGGGGTTGGCAGTGGCTCCGCTAATGAACCGGTAGGCCATCGAGGGCCCGCCGCGGAAAGGAAGGATCCCCGTCTAGACCTCTTTGATTACGCCGCCGCGGTCCGCTCCAGGGACGGGGGCTGACGTGGAATCTGGACGGTGAACGTCGTGCCTTGCTGCGCCGTCGAGGCGACCGCGATCGTCCCCCCCTTGGCGTTGACAATCTCGCGCACAATGTACAAGCCCAGCCCGATACTGCCCGTAGCCCGCTGCAATGCCGATTCGACCCTGGCATGACGCACCAACGGATCGAAGAGCGTCGGCAGCGCCTCCGGCGGGATCGGTGCGCCTTCATTGTGAACGCTCAACATCACGGTCGCCCCTTCTGAAGCGACCGACAGTTTGACCGGCCCTTTTGGCGACCCGTGCTGAAGCGCGTTTCCCAGCAGGTTGGAGACGACCTGTCGGAGTCGAGCCGCATCCCAATTACCGGTCAGGTCGCCCCGCGGGTTAAATTGCAGCGTGCGCTGCGGGTGCGACGCGCGGAATCCGTCAACCACTTCACGACAGAGCATTTGCAGATCCATTGGCTGGCAATTCAGCGGCATGGCGCTGCCCAACAACGTCGATGCGAAGTCGATCATATCCCCGATCAACTTTGCCATCGCCTCCGATTCGGTGCCGATCATCGAAAGCGCATCAATAGACTGCAGGTCTGCATTCGTCCGCGAGACAAGCTTCGCGCTCATGCGGATGGCGGTCAGCGGATTGCGCAGATCATGGCCAAGAATCGCCAGGAACAATTGGCGGGACCGATCGAGGCGCTCGGTGTAACTGTCGACGGCCTCGGCGAGCGACTGATCGATCGACTCGTTAAAGCGGGTGATGTCGTCGAGGTCGTCGAGGTCCGGCTGCAGAAAGCCCTTGCGCCAGAGGCGCACGACGCTGGCGCGCAGTGCGCGATATTCAGAGACAACTTCGATGATGTCGAATCCCGCGCCGACGCGCTCCTCGGCATGCTGTGCCGATGCGATGTCGAGCTGGTCGCTCTCCGTGGTGCGCGCGCCACCGTTGCCTTTGGACTTGCCCGCCTGCTGCGCGAGGCTCTGGTTGACCTCCATGTCCCGCGCGGATGCCAGCAGGATCGCCTCGGCGTGGTCACGCAGGGCGCGCTTTGTCATGTTCGCCCCTGACGGGAGGGCGGCTGCAAACGCTTCCCATTCCGCCAGAATGGGCTTGACATTCGCGATAATAAAATTCGCCAGTCGCATTGATTGCTCCGTTAGGTTGTATCTACCCCCGGGGAGCCAAACTGGCGATTAAACCCCGTGATCGTAAACTAATTGCCCTATTCTAGGCTGTTTCCCTGATTACCTCAGGTTTTCTGCCTGTCATCCCCGCGAAAGCGGGGATCCAGTAGTCGAACCCAAGCGTCGCAGCTGCGTCAAACGGCATGGACTCTTGCACTGGATCCCCGCTTTCGCGGGGAAGACGACGCGGAAAGCCTGAAAACCTGTGGTATTCAGGCTGTTTCCTTGGTTTCCGCGGCACGATGCCACTCCCTCTTCATCCCGACCGCCCCGGTTCACCCCTGTGACACACTCGCCTCGTCAAAACCCTCCGGATTGTCAACTGTCCGCTTTTCGCCGGAATGAGTTGTCCGATCCTCACCGTTTAGCCGTGGCTCGTCTTCCTCCATATTTGCTCGGAAACCTGCCGTCCGTCCGATGCACGCAAGGGATAGCCGGCGATCGCGGTTAATTCTTTCTCTCCGGCATGGACACTGGCGCGACGACGGCGACATCGCTCCGAGCAATTCCGCCAGACTGTCAGTATTACCTCAGATTGACCAGCGGGGCGGCGGTTCGCTATAGCGCCCTGTTATCCGGCGCGGTAAGTTCACGTGCTTCACGGAACCTCGGCCTCGTCTTTGCCATCAGCAGTGGCGGCTGCCTTTGTAGTGATCGGCGGCGGCTTGCCGGCGGCTACTTCGAGGGTCAGCAACTACTGCGCCACCCCGCACCGTCGCACCTATGACAAGGCCCGCGCTGATAAGCACCATGTTCTTGATAATGTATTGGCCTTCCAACGTTGGCGCGTAGGGAATGAGGGTGAAGACTTCCTGTGGAAAGAAAAGGATCGGAGTGATGGTGCCGAGCATTTGCAGGAAGAGCAATAGCAGTGTCGCTCGCATAAATATGCCGGATATCAGGCCGATCCCAATTAAACATTCCCACGCTGCCAGCATAGGAATCGACACCTGCGCGGGTATTAGCCCAAAGGTAAGTAGGCCAATAGTGCGTGTTGCCAAATCCTGTGCCGGGCTAAGGCCGGGAAAGAACTTTAGCGCCCCGAACCACAAAAAGACAACACCCAGGCTGACTCGCAGAAGCGCAATGCCGAAGCGGGCCATCCAGTTAGTTACATACACATCAATGCGGTTAAACAAAGCGCGAAATCTTTCCATGGAATCGTCTCCTGGATTAACAAATTCGAGTGTCCGTGATCGCTGACTGTTTGCTATTCACCCCGATCACCCTTGAACAACTCTCTTATAACACGCGTCTTGTTGAAACGCTCCGGATCAAGAACTACGCCCGGTCGTCCGAGTGGGCGTGGCAACAAGTCTTTCTGTCCGACCGGCTCACCGGCATCTCAAAGCCCGTCGGCCCGCACACGTTGCGCCATAGTTTCGCCACCCATCTGCTTGAATCGCACTACGACATCCGCACCGTCCAGGCTTTGCTCGACACAAAGACGTGAAAACCACCGTGATCTATAGCCACGTCCTGCGCCAGGGCGCGGGCGCCGTGCTCAGCCCCCTCGACCTGGCCGCAGACCAGCCCAGCCGCGCCCGATCATCTTTGCCTGCGCGAGTTTGCTGCCTGTCTGGTGTATTGGCTGCATGCTGGCTGCTAGGCGGAACGGCGAAGACAGATGATGTCTGGCCAACCATAGATAACCTCGCGTGTCGCGAATCCTGCCCAATCGTAGGGCTGCAAGCCAAGCTCCTGAGCGCCGAGCCTTGCGTAGAACGCACGATTCGGATTCGGTTCCAGCACTCGAACAGCTAACGTTTTCGCCTGGCGCGCAATGAGCCAATCGGCAGCAGCCCCGATAAGGCTGCGACCGACACCTCGGTGTTGCCAGCCTGGGACGACACCCAAACTCACGATCTCCCTGGGGTACGCGACTGAGATATCTCGATCGCGAAAGACCTTCGCCGTGTAGCCCCCTGCGAGAACGAACGCGACAACACCATCGGAAGCTGCCTCCGCGACAAGCAGAACTTGCTCGTCCGAATCATAAGCACCGGAGTCAAAGGCGCGCTTCCAGTTCGCGACACTCGTGGAGACCGGCAACGCCAGCAGGGACTGTTCCGGAACCCGCCCTTCAAATGCAGCGCGATTAGCGCCAACAATGACCTCGCCGAGGTTCTGGCAATCCCCTCGCTTGGCCACACGTATCCGCACGGCCACACCGCCCACTTTGCCATTCAACCGCGTGCTGGTAACCGATCACACCGATTCTGCTGCGTCTCTACGGTTCCGACGCCTTCAATGCCCACCCCGCCACCGAACGCCGGGTCGCTTCGGATGCAAAATTCAGAAACAGAGCCGGACGGGTTCCCTTTCTGCATTCTGAATTCTGAATTCCCCAGCCGGCAGTACACTCATAGCCATGAACTACAGACGCCTTGGCTCCGCCGGATTGAAGCTCAGCGAACTGTCGCTGGGATCGTGGGTGACGTTCAAAAACCAGCTCGCCGAAGAGACCGCCTTCGAATGTATGAAGGCCGCCTACGACGCCGGGGTCAACTTCTTCGACAACGCCGAGGGCTATGCCCAGGGCCAGTCCGAAGTCATCATGGGCAACGTCCTCAAGCGCGCCGCCTGGCGCCGGGCGAGCTATGTGATCTCGACCAAATTCTACTGGGGGCTACACACCGGGCCCAACGAAAAGAACACACTGAATCGCAAGTATCTGCTCCAGGCGATGGACAACTCGCTCAAGCGCCTGCAGCTCGACTATGTCGATCTGGTCTTCTGCCACCGCCCGGATCCCGACACGCCTATCGAGGAGACGGTCTGGGCGATGAACGACATCGTCGCCAGCGGCAAGGCTCTCTACTGGGGGACCTCGGAGTGGAGCGCGGACAGCATCGCGCAGGCCTGGCAGATCGCCGAGCGCCACCACCTGCGCAAACCGCAGATGGAGCAGCCCCAGTACAACCTGCTCTGGCGCGACCGGGTCGAGCAGGAATACGCCCCGCTGTATCGTGACATCGGGCTGGGCACGACCATCTGGAGCCCGCTGGCCTCGGGCCTGCTGACCGGCAAATACAACGCCGGCATCCCGGCCGACTCGCGGGCCGCCCTGCCCGACTACACCTGGCTGCGCAACGCCCTGACCGATCCAGCCCGGCTCGCCAAGGCGGCAAAGCTCGCCCCCCTCGCCGCCGACCTGGGCGTCACCCTGGCCCAGATGTCCCTGGCCTGGTGTCTGAAGAACCCCAACGTCACCTCGGTCATCACAGGCGCCAGCCGGGCCGAGCAGGTGCGCGAGAACATGAAAGCGCTCGACGTCGTTCCGAAACTCACGCCCGATGTCATGGCCTCCATCGAGGCGGCGGTGGCGTAGCGCGTCACACCTCATGTGTGATCCGTCATTGTTCAGCGGGCCGCAGCTCGCTGAACAATGACGAATGACGCATGAGGGAATCAGGCACACAATGAAACTTGCAATCCTCTCCGACATTCACGGCAATTCAATCGCCCTCGACGCAGTGCTGGCCGATATCGAGCACGCGGGCGGGGTGGACGGCTACTGGCTGCTCGGCGACTTCGCCGCGATCGGCCCTGACCCGGTCGGGGTGCTCGAACAGGTCCGAGCCCTGCCCAACGCCCATTTTCTGCGTGGAAATACGGACCGTTATGCATCCACTCAGGGCCTGGTCGAGGGCTGGCTCGAGCTGGCGCACGCCCAACCCGACAAGCTTGAGAGCTACCTGGAAATAGCGCGCTCGATGGCCTGGACCATGGGAGCCGTCACCGCGGCGGGTTTCCTGAGCTGGATGCGCGAACTGCCCCTCGACCTGCGCCTGACCTTGCCTGACGGCACCCGCGTGCTCGGCGTCCACGCCGCGCCGGGAACCGACGACGGCAAGGGCCTCTCTCCCAAACTCAGCGAGGCTGAACTGCGGGCGGCCCTGGCCGGCTGCGCCGCGGACCTGGTCTTTGCCGGGCATACCCATATTCCATTGGACGTCACCCTCGATGGCATCCGGGTCTTCAACCTGGGCAGCGTGAGCAACTCCCCGGTCGAGGATCAGCGGGCCAAATATGCCATCCTGCATACGGACGCGACCAGCCACCGCGTCGAACCTCGGCGGGTCGACTACGACCATGAGGCCGTCATCGCTCTGACCGACAAGCTCGGCCACCCCGCCGCCGGGCACATCGCCCAGTTCATGCGTGGAGAAGTCCGTGGTTGATTTTTCTGCGGATTCGCGCCGATTGATGCGTGCCAACGCGCGCGCTTAACACCAAACTAAATATGACTTCAGATACTCCCGCCCCCATCCCCGCCGAATACGCCGACCTGCTGGTCAAACCCGCCATCGCCCACGTCGCCACGCTGATGCCCGATGGCAGCCCGCAGGTGACGCCGGTCTGGATCATGCGCGAAGGCGATTTCCTCGTCATCAACAGCGCCCGCGGCCGATTGAAGGACAAGAACCTGCGCCGCGACGGGCGCATCGCGATCGAGATCTCGGACCCCGCCAACTCTGGCCGCTACCTCAGCATCCGCGGACGCGTCGTTGAGATCACCGAGGCCGATGGGGATGCCGTCATCGACGCGCTCTCGATGAAATACACCGGCAACCCGTCCTACAAATGGCGCAGCCCCAGCGAAATCCGGGTGACCTACCGGATCCTGCCCGAGCGCGTCAGTGGCTCGGATTGAGCGCTGATGGCAGACCGCGTTCCTATTCCCACCGCTCCACTCGCGCCGGCTGCAGCGCCGCGGCCTTCTCCTGCAGCCAGGCGACGAAGGCAAGGCCGGTCCTCCCGGCTGCGGACCCTTCCGAATCCAGGGAGGGCAAGGCTGACACAAACTGAAGCGCCGCCTGGGCGGTGATATGCGCGTCGCGCAGGTCACCCAGCGCGTCCTGGGTCTCCCGGCTGCGGGCCAGAATCGGCTTGATCTGCTCGGCCGGCAAAGCGTCGCGGAGCAGATCGGCCACCGCGCGCAGCCGCCGGACCGCAATTCGATAGCGGTGCCAGTCCGCGATCGGCGCGGCGCGCGAGAGGGTGTCAAACGCTCTAACCCGAGTCAAATAGCGCTGCAACACGGCCGGGGCCTGGTGGCGCAACAAACGGGGTTGCCCCGCCGCCGGGGAGGCGCTGTCATCCTCAGCAAGATCAAGTTCGGCCAGCCGGCTCAGCCACGCGTCCGCGCCGGACCCGCGCAGCCTCTCAAAGTACACCCGGCGCGCCTCGCGCCGGGTGATATCCCAGACCGCCCGCATCGACCGCAGCGCCTCGCGCGCGCCGGGCTCGGCATCGGCCAGATACGCGTCGAGCAGCCCGACCATCATCTCGGTCTCGCGGGCTGGGCCGCCGGCCTCACCGATCTCGCGCAGGCGCGCATCAAGCCCGCGCATCACGCCCGCGGGCGCATAACGCCCAAAAACCCGCGCGCCGGTCCGTAATCGTCGAAAACCCGTCCGGAGCGCACGAATCGACACGTCGGACGTTTCACCTCCCGGGCCGGCGGCCTGCGACACGAGCGCGTCCAGCCCGCGCCGGTCGACCAGGTAGCGCAGTATCCGCCGGGCGGCTGCGCCCAGCGGCATGTCCCCATCCGCGCCCGGCCGGTCCATCCGCGCCTCGATCCGCAGCGGCGGCAGGACCTGATTCCACACCCCGGCTTTGGCCAGCGCTCGGGCAGCGTTCTCGTGGCAATACGCGCCGCGCACGCGCAACAGCGCGCCTTCGGGCCGGATCTCCAGCATGGCGATTCGGGTGTCCTGGCCCCCGTGGTAGTCCAGCCCGTCCGCCACCCGCAATGCCGCGGTGATCAGCAACGTTGAATGACGCTGCGCGTCTGTCAACGCCTGCATCAGCGGCTCGGCGTCCGGATCGACCTTTTTGCGGTGAAAGCGCACCGCGCAGGCGAGCATCGCCCGCTCGGTTGCGTCCACGCCTTCGATCTCGCTCGACGCGACAATGTCGCGCCCGACCGTATGATGGTGGGCCGCGTCCAGATTCATCCCGACATTGTGCAGGATCGCGGCGATCTCGCCCAGCGCGATCAGCCGGTCCGGATCCGGAAGCCAGGCCCGCGCCCCTTCGAGCAATTGACGCGTGAGCGCCGCCACGTGCCGCGCATGGAGCATGTCGACACCATATCTCTCGCACAGCGACGCGACGGTGTCCATCAGGCCGCCTTCCCTCGCGAAGGGATAGCGATCTCCGACAACCTCATTGTCAAACGCGCCAGCGTGGCGGCGCCTGTGGATTTCGGACAAGCCTGTGGAAATTGCATGTGGATGACGCCGGGCGCGGTCTTGAATTTCCCCCGCATCTGGCCTTTGCGGAGATTATCCACGTTCGGCCGAAACGTCCTGCGCACAGCGTGTGTCTCATCCGCGGCCCATGCCGTATCGCAACCCATCCATAGGCTTTGGGATATCCCGCGCACAAGTTGCGATAAACAATCCCCCACATGGGATATACACCCGTCCCCCGCCCAAGTCGCGTATAACCAGCACATCTGGCTGCTTCCTGGCGCCCAGCGCCAGCACTGGGCGCCAGGGCCCTTATCCACATCATCCACGTCCCTACTACGGATACGGCTAATCAATAGGATAAGGAGAAATGCATGACAGCGGGGCCATCGGTCCGCGCCCAGAAGGGGGAGGACCACCGCTTTCTCAAGAACCAGGTGCGCTTCCGGGCCGGCGAGGAGTTCGAAATTGCGGGTTCATGGGCAGGAGCGGCATGCCGCTCCTGCCGTAGTTTTCAGGGTGTCGGAACCGCGAGTTTGACCTCAAACACACCCGTTAGCAGATTGTCGGTCGGCACGTAATCGTCGGTGAGCAGAAACTGCGGCCCAAGCGCCAGCCAGTCGCTCAATTCCGCGTCGTCAATCAACCAGGCGCCGAACTGGCTGCGCTCGTCGTGGCCGGTGAGCGCGGCGAGCGCCCGGGTATCGAGCGGGCGGTCAGTCGCCAGGACCAGCATGGTGTTGGCGCGTATGTCGCGATAGGCCTTGTTTGTCGGCACAAAATAGACATAGGCGAAGGTCGCCTTCATCGTTCGCATCAGCGCCCGCGCAAACGGCAGGTCGCGCCCGTCGATGATATTGGTCAGGTAGATCCCGTCGGGCGTCAGATGGCGCTTGACCAGATCGTTGAACTCGCGGGTGGTCAAGTGATAGGGGACCGAGAAATCGTTGAAGGCGTCGCCGTGGATGTAGTTGTATTGCTTCTCGGGATCCAGGGTGACCAGAAACTGGCGGGCGTCCTCGTTGTAGGACACGGTCCGGGCCTCGCGCGCCAGCCCGAGGCTGCTGTATGCGGTGGCGGTGACCGTCGGATCGATCTCGGCCACGTCGATGTTGACCCCCGGGTAAACCTCCTCGAGATAGCGCGGCAGGGTGTAGCCGCCGCCTCCGATCAGGAGCATGTCGATCCGGCTGTCGCGCTTCTGCAGAAAATCGGCCACCTCCGCCCCGACCTGCTCGTAAGCGTAGCGCAGGTCGCGCGGGTTGTCCAACGAGTTATAGCTATGCACCAGCGCGTCCAGAGAAAGAACCTTGTAGAGCTTTCCTTCCTGATTCTCGTCGCGCACCTTGATGCAGAAGTAATTGGACTCGGTCGTGCAGCCCGAGTCCATGTATTTGCGCAGCCCCTCCGCCTGGGTGAAGCCGAGGCTGCCGGCGACAGCGACGACGATGGCGATGACGGCGGCGAGTGCTTGCTTCCGAAACCACTTGCCGAGCAGCAGCCCCATGAAGATCAGCAGCGCCGCCACGCCCAGGCTGATGATCCGCGTGCCAAATGCCGAGATCAGGAAGTAGCCCGTGGCGAAGGTCCCCACGATGCTGCCCAGGGCCGAGGCCGCGTAGATCCGGCCGATCACATTGCCGGTCGCCTTGAGATCCAGCAGGGTGAGCTTGATGACCACCGGCGAGATCAGGCCGAGCAGCGCGCTGGGCAGGAAGTAGATAAGGGTGATGAATAGCACCATCCGGCCGATCAAGGGCATCCAGCTCAGCGAGGGCAGGCCAGACCTCCCCAGCGCTTCCACGGTGAACAGCACGCTCAGGGCCCCGAAGCCGGCCAGGATGAAGATGATTCCGAGCGTTCGCCGTGAGGCCATCCGGTCGGCGACTTTGCCGCCGATGAAATTGCCCAGGCTGATCCCGGCCAGGATCACCCCGATGATGCTCGTCCAGGTGTAGAGCGACACGCCGATGATCGGCGCAACCATCCGCCCGGCCACCAGCTCGATGACCATGATGCAGACGTTGCTGACAAAGACGATCATCGCGGGGCGCCACAGCCAGTCTTTCGGCGCGGGGGTGGGGGAGTGAGATGTCATACGGGCGCTTTCTCCAATTAATTCTATGCCTCGGCCGTGGCAACCACAAACGCGATGGCATACTCGCGCTCGTGGGCGAGCGAGATTGACCAACGACTCAACCCGAGACGTGCTGCGCGCTCGGCCGCCGAGCC
>JBDSIP010000376.1:0-2591 GCA_039917915.1 Thermoflexales bacterium | reverse complement strand
TTTTTCAGCGTGTGGCCGCCAGCGTCGACAGCACAATCCCCGCCTGTCCAGCGATATACAACCCCCAGACCACATCGCTTGAATACGGCCAGCGGTTGCGCCGGAATATTTGATTGCCCAGCACTGCGTCAGAGGCCAGGAATAGCAGCGCGCCGAGGCCAAGCGCCCACCAGCGCCGGTCGAAGTACGCGAGGGCAATTGCCACCGCCGTCATCGTCGAGAGAATGACCATGTAGCCCAACGCGCCGTAGTTCCGGACGTCCGGCCCGTGTGAGACGCGCACCCAGCGCGACCAGATCAGGATCCCAATCGCGAGCAGCGCCACCAACGACGCCAGAAAGATGCCAATCGGCAACGGACCCTGTTGCGCCGGCTCGCCCGACATGGCGATCAGGTAGAAACTGTGCGCGATGGCGAAGACCCCCATCCCAGCGATCAACCGGCCGGTGCTCTTTCCAGCGGCGGCCATGATCAGATCGGCTCCAAACGAAGCCCCCATTCCGAGCGCAACGTAGAAAGCATACTCTTGCAGGCCGCTCTCCCGCGAGCGGCTGAGAGCGATAAGCGCGGCGATGACGACGAGCTGCAACGACGTGCTGCGCTGCAACCAGGGAATTGAGCGGCGGGTCCGGTCTTCATTGAGTTTGCCAAACGCGAATGCGGCGACGTTCGACAACACAAACAGGGCGACAAGGATGGCGAGGACGGTATTCATAAGGAAGCGTGGAGACGACTACTCAGGCCGCGGGCTTTCAATCTCCAAGCGCCTGGCGCAGGTCGTCGATCAGGTCGTCCGGGTGTTCCAGGCCGATTGACAGCCGGAGCAAATTCGCTGGCGTCGGCGTGCCCGGACCTTCAACCGAGGCGCGATGCTCGATCAAACTTTCGATCCCGCCCAGGCTTGTCGCGCGGATGAAGAGTCTCACCTTGCCAGCGACGGTCATGGCAGCCTGTGCGCCTCCGTGCACTTCGATCGAAAGCATCCCGCCGAATCCCGACATTTGCCGGGCGGCAACGGCATGCCCCGGGTGCGCCGGCAGGCCTGGATAGTTCACCCGTTCAATGGCCGGATGCCCGCTCAGAAACGCAGCGATCAGGCCGGCATGCTCACTGTGCGCCCGGACCCGGTAGGGCAGGGTGGGGATGCTCCGCAACAGCAGCCAGCAGTCGAAGGGCGAGGGCACGCTCCCGATCAGGAGCTGCTCCTGCTTCAGGCGCGCCCCAAACGCGTCGTCGCGGGCCAGCACGACGCACCCGCCGAGCACATCGCTGTGCCCGCCGATGTATTTGGTCGTTGAGTGCATCACAAGGTCGGCGCCGAGCGCGAGCGGGCGCTGGAGGATTGGAGTCGCCCATGTGTTGTCCACTGCGCACAACGCGCCGTGTTGATGCGCAATGTCGGACAATGCGGCAATGTCGGCGATGCGCAGTCTTGGATTCGAGGGGGTCTCCACCCAGATCAGCCGGGTGCGGCCCGGGCGCATGGCCCCCAAAACATTGGCCGGATCGGTCATGTCGACATATTCGACCTCCAGCCCCCAGCGGCCGTAGATGTCACTGGCCGCGAAGCGCGTGCCGTGATACCGGTCATCTGGCATCAGGACGTGATCGCCCGGCGCGAGAGCCTGCAACACGGCAGATGTCGCGGCCTGGCCCGAGCCAAACGCCAGCGCCCTTTCGCCGCCTTCGAGGGCCGCCAGGGCAGTCTCCAGGGCGGATCGATTTGGGTTGCTGGCCCGGGTGTAGACGTGCTGCCCGGGATAACTGCCGTCCGGTGCCCGCTCAAAGGTGGTGCTGAGGGTTATCGACGGCGTCACGGCGCCACTGCCGGCCTCAACCGCGCGGCCCGCATGCGTGGCCAGCGTTTCAACTTTCATCGCCGGCCCTTGGGTTCAGGCTGCTCCGGCGGTTGAGGCGCGGCCGTGGTGTGGGTCTCGATCAACTGCGCCACGCCCTCTGGATCATCAAAGTGGGCCAGGCTGCCGCAGCGGTCTGTCCAGTCGACGATGTGCCAATTCGGTTTCCCGGCGACGGCGGCCCCGACTTGCCTGCCCGCGCCCGGGTTGCCGGCCAGCACGGCCAGGCACGGAAGATCCAGGGACGCGTAGACCTTGAGGATATCAGGGGTGAATAGCCGGCCGCTGATGAAGTAGTAGGGAGCCTCGGCCGCATTGGGCTGGTGGCTGGTCGCGTAAGCATAGTGGAGGAGACCGCGATCGAAGCCGCGCCGCTGGGCCTGTTGCAGGAAGAAGTGCAGGCTCGGGCGCGAGACGAGCGTGTCGAACACCGGCATGCCGAGCTGAGTGCGCTGCAACTGCAGCGCCGCGTTCGCGCCCGTTGCGGCGGGGCGCGTCGCGCCCAGACCGGTGGGAGCGATCAGGGTCAGGCTCCTGAATAGCTCAGGACGTTGGGCAGCGGCAAGGGCCGCGAATTCGCCGCCAAGCGACAGGGCGACCACATCGGCGGGAAGCCCGCCGAAGGCATGCTCCAGGGTCGCGATGATGGCGTTGGCGTAGAGGGACGGGCGGTATTCGCGTTGCGCCCGCTCCGAAAACCCGAAACCAGGCAGGTCGATGGCCGCAACAGGCCGC
>JBDSIP010000375.1:0-10530 GCA_039917915.1 Thermoflexales bacterium | reverse complement strand
CGTCGAGAGCAGCCGGAAAGTCCCCGGCGGGGTGAAGAAGCTGAACCACCCGTCGGCCTGGGTCATCTGCGGATTGATCTGGCCGGTCTCCGCGGCGTTCCACAGACCAAAGGCCGCCCCGCCCTTGTCCTCCAGGCACATCACCTGGGCGTCCTTGAGTGGCGAGCCGATGCCCAAGGCCGCGTTGAAAACCACCCCATACGGATCAATCAGGATCGTCCCGTCGGTGCAGCGCCGGATGAGGTGGCAGGTCACGCACAGGCGGATGGCCGCGCTCTCGAGCGCCACCCGATCGCCGGTCACAAAGGTCGCTTCGAAGATGCGGTCGCCATCGGGGTCGGTCAGGACGACTATGCCGACACTCGGCACCTGGAGTTCAACCGTTGCATTTGCATCCTCGCAGCACACCCGCACCCGCACGGTGTAGGTCATGTGCGCGCGCAGCCGGATCATCCAGCCCGTCTCGTCCATCCGCCCCGAGCCGTCCCGTGGCGACAGCACGTTGCCGTCCGCGTCGACGAAGCGCAGCGAGAGCGGATCCCAGGTCAACGTGCTGTCGACGATGATGACCATCGTCGGCGAGGGCGGGCTCGTTAGCGCGCCCAGCGTCGCAACCGCGTAGATCGCGTGCGAGCCATCCGCCAGATTCAGCGCCACTGCCCAGCGCCCGGCCGGTCCGGCCGTGTCACTGCCTGCGGCCGCGCCGTCCACATACACCGTGACCAGCGCCCCGGGCGACGCCCACCCGGCCACGGTGAAGACGCCCGTGCAGGTCGAGCCCGCCTGGGGCGTGACGATGACCGGCGGCAGCAGCGGCACCGTCAGGGTGACCACCGCAGTATTGTTGCCGGGTTCGACGTCGTTGCTGCCCGTGATCGTCACAGTGTTGGTGATCACCGTCCCGGGCGGGGTTGTGATCGGCAACGTGGTGTGAAGCTGGATCCGGCCGCGCTGGCCGGAAGCCAGCGAGCCGATGTTGAAGATGCTCTGGGCGCCCGCGGCGATGAAAGGTACCGGCGGATCCATCCGAATCCCTTCGCGCGCCTGCGGGCCTGAGAGGGTGTCCTTCACCACCACGTCGGTGGCGGTGTCCGAGCCCGAATTGCCATATTCGACGAGCCAGGTCGCGTGCCATTCCAGGTCCGGCGCGCGCGTGCCGTCAGGGCTGACCCGCGGCAGAATCTCACCGCGCTTGATAACGATCGGATCGGCATTGTCGTGCTGCTCGGGCTGCCGATACAGATAGTCCTCGGTCTCGCCAAAGCGGAAACCTGTGTTTGGCCCGCGCCCATCGCCATACACGCAACCCGCGCCAACGCACACGGCGGGCAGCATCTTGACCGAGGGCTGCTCGCTCAGGGTCACCCGCAGCCATGCCGGCCGGGTCGTGTTGGCTGGATCCCAGGGCACTGGTCCCGTCGTCGTCACGGTGACGACCTGGAAGCCGGGCGCGCCAAGCGCCACCGGCGCGTCGATGAGGATGTGCTCGGGCGCGAGCGTTGTGCCGCCCGCGACATTCGGGCACTGGGCCGCGTCGGCCCAGTCGCCATCGTGGTTGCCGTCGATCCACACGTTCAAGAAGCCGACATTGACCGGCGCGGGCAGGACCTTGTGGATGAGGAACACGAGCTGGGTCTTCTGGCAGTTCACAAAGACCGGCCGGCGGAGCAGGCCGTCGTCGAAGCGGTCGAGATTGGGCTGGTTGAGCGGCGGGCGGATGTTGTTGACCCCGTCGGTGTCGGCGGCCAGATCTGCCTCACGCTCAAAGCTCACAGCATTACCGAGATGGAATACCCGCGCATTCCAGTGCTTGGGCCCGCGCGGCTGCCCGAACGGCGAGTCGAAGGCGGTCGGGAACAGGGCCGGCACGCCGGGATGGGCGGTCATCGGCGTGCCCCAGTGGTTGCTGCTGTCGGGCGCGTCGCCGAGATCCGGGCAGATCGCGCTGCCGACCACGGTGTTGCTGTTGCCCTCGAACACCACCCCGCCCATGGCCAGGCGGTATTGGGCCGTGTTGGTGAAGACCCGGCTGCACGGATATACGTCGATGATCCGGGCCCGCACCCAGACCTGCCAGGGCAGCATCACCGCGGCCGTAATGACCGTCTCGGCGGCAATCGCGCGCCCGCCGTCGAGCACCCGCGCCACGCCGTGGTTGGTCCGGACGCTCAGCGCGACCACACCCTCCGGCATCGCGTCCGTGATGCGGGCGGCGGTCTGGGCCACGGGCTCGATCCCGTCGACCTCCAGATTGAGGGCGAAGAACACCTCACCCAGCGGCATCAGGGCGGCCAGGCCGGTCGGGTCGGTCGACGTCGCGCCCGGGGTGATCCCAGTCGTGTCGGTCAGGATCCGCTTGGTCAGGGTGATGTGCGGATTCGGCCGCACGCATTCGATGATCGTTGAAGCCGCCGACTCACGCATCACGCCGCCCGACCACAGATGGGCGATATTGGTGATCGGGGCGAGGGGACAGCCGGTCACCCGCACCCGGATAAGGACGCGCGCAATTGCGTTGGGCGACAGCATCCCCCACCAGTAAGCGGTGCCGTTCGGGCCGTGGCCAGGGTTAAAGGTCGCGCCCAGCGTCGCCACCGACGGGTTGATCTCTTCCCAATCGATGAGGCTGGCCCAGGTCACACCGGAGGGCAGCGCATCGGTCAGATACGCCGTCGCCGGGGCCGTGCCGCCCGCGTGTTGGACGAGGATCGAGTAAGTGAAGACATCGCCCAGGTGCAACGGGCCGGCTGGGGCGGTCTTGGTGATGTAGACCGGTCCGGGTTGACCCTCGGGTTCGCCGGGCCGATAGTAGTCTTCGGTCTCGCCGGTGGCGTAGAAGAAGGGCGGGTTCGGACCGCGCCCGTCGGCCAGGCCGGTGCTCGTCGTCATTGGGATCGGCCGCTCGCTCAGGCTGAAGCGCAGCCACACCGGCGCGTTGGGGGCATCCTCGCGCACCAGCAGGGTCGGCACATTCAGATCGACAAAGCCGCCGGCCGGGGGCAGCCCAACCGACCAGTTCTGCACGATCCACTCGAAGGCCCTGGGAACGACCGTTGTGTCGGCCGTCTGCGGGCAGTTTTTCCAATCGGCCCAATCGCCGTCACGGCTGCCATCGCGCCACACGTTGAGATACACCGCCTGCAGGTTGACCGGCAGGGGCAAAGCCGAGCGGCGCACCCGCACCCGCAGCGTCGTGCTGCGGCAGTCGGCGAAGGGCACATTCGGGTTGAGCCAGCCGTCGTCGGCCTCGTCCTGGTTGGCGACATCGGCCCCGCCATGCAAGATGTTGGTCACCCCGTCGGCATCCGGCAGCAGGTCGGCGTCGGCCTCGCGGGTGATGCCATTCCCGAGGAAGATGATGTTGCCGCGCGCATGGCGCGGGCCGGCGTCCTGGCCCGGGGGCGTGCTGACATACGCGCTCGGGAAGCGCCCGGGGATACCGCCGCCCATGGGATAGGCAGTGTTGGTGTACCACGCGCCGTAGGCGTTAAAAGTCGAATCCGGCGCGTCGCCAAAGTCGCCGATCGCCTGGGTGATGGTAATCGTGACCTCGGTTTCGGCCTGGCCGGTCGGGTCGCCGCCGCCGCTGTCGAGCATCATGATCGTGTCGACCGACTTCTTCAACAGCGGCGCGTACTCGGTCACGGTTAGCCGGAAGCGCAGCGCGGTCTCAGGCGCTCCGATTGCCGGAGCAAGGAAGTCTGTGCTCGGCGAATCGGGCGCGCTCAACACGACGGGCAGCCCGCCGATCTGCTCCCAGTGGAAGTCCAGCAGGTTGGCGGGATCGCCGGCCATCGAGCCGCTCCCGTCCAGGGTCACCGAGTCGGTTTCAAATACCGCCCGGTCCGCGCCGGCCGAAGCTGTCGGGGTTGTGTTCGCCCGGTTGACGATGTAGTCCTCGGTCTCGCCATAGGCGTAGCCAAGATCGGGCCCGCGTCCGTCGCCGTACAGTCCGCCAAGCGGCTTGGGCGACATCTGATCGCTGAGCGTAAGGCGGAGCCAGGCCGCCTTGGTAATGAAATCCGTCGGCCAGAACACGGGCGAGCTGGTCGGAACGGTGATGACCAGCATCCCCGGCGCGCCGGTCGGGATGAGCTGGTCAATCAGGATGTGCTCGGGCGAGGCGACATTGCCCGGACACTGGAAGAGGTCGGCCCAGTCGCCATCGCGATTGATATCGAGCCAGGCATTGAGATAGGCATTGGCGCCGACAATGGGGTTCGTGATATTGATCGACACCCGCAGTTGGGCGACCTGGCAGTTAACGGGAGAAGGACGGGCGAGCAGGCCGTCATCCCACAGATCGAGGTTGGCGGTGTTGGAGATCGGGCGCAGGTTGTTCGGCCCATCCGCGTCGGGGCCCTGGTCGGCCTCGCTCTCAATGCTGAAGCGCGGGCCAAGATGGATCGGTCCGGCATTCAGGTGCTTTGGCCCGTGAGGCTGCCCGAACGGCGAATCGAAGACGGTCGGGAACGCGGCCGGCACACCGGTATAGGCCAGCATGGGCGCGCCGAAATGGTTGCTGCTATCGGGCGCGTCACCGAGATCGGGACAGGGCACGCTGTAGGCCGGCGCCTGGGCAACGCCGCTTTGGCTGCCGCCCGCCGGGCCGCTCGACCACTGCGCCGTGTTGACGATCACCTGCCCGCATTGCGCGCTGTTCGCCAGACGCGCCCGCACGATGACGGTGGCCAGGGAGTTGCCCTGGGGCGCCGGGCTGATCCAACGCACGACGTTCGTCGCCGAAAGGATCTCAACCTGCCCGATCGGCGCCCAGGCCGTCTCGAGGACGAGGAAAGGCGGCAGGGTGTCGGTGATCGACATGGCAAACGCCGTCGGCGCGTTTTCGACCGCCACATCGATCTGGAAGTCCACGGACAGATTGGGGCCGACCGTGATGGCCGGCCCGCCTATAACGGTGGTGATCTTCTTGGTCACCGCAATGGCCGGCCCGACCGGTTCGGGCCCAGCCGCCTGGCCAGGCGCGACCAGCGCGCCGGCCTCCGGCACGCTGGCCGCGGGGGCCTGGCGCGCCGCCACGCTGTTCATGGCCGATGCCGCAAGGAGCGCCGCCGTCAGGGTTGCGGTTACGAAGCGATGCAGTTTTCGAGTGTTCATGCTGTCCTCCCGTCCGAGCCGGCGCCATTTGCGCCAGTTCGAACGAGTGTAGGGAACCTGAACCAATCCCGCACGTCCCGCCCCGGCCCGCAGGCCGTACAATCGGCCATACAAAACTGTACGGCGCGGCGAATCGCCCGCGGCGCTGATTTTCAAGCCATGCCCATCACCTGGACCGACCGTTTTTCTGCCGGCGCGCGCGAAATGCGCGGCTCCACCCTGCGGCGCATCTTCCGCGACTCCCGCCGCCCGGGCATGATCTCGCTGGCCGGCGGCGCGCCCGCCCCCGAAGTCTTTCCAGTGGAAGACATCGCAGCCGCCTCCGAGCGGGCGTTGCTCCAGCACACCGTGGACGCGCTGCAGTACGGCCTGACCGAGGGGTATCTCCCGCTTCGGCAGTTTCTGACCGGGCGGATGAATGGGATGGGGATGAACGTCACCCCCGAGCACTTCATGATCACGGTTGGATCGCAGCAGGCCATCGACCTGGTCGGGCGTTTGTTCATCGATCCGGGCACCCTGGTCGCGATCGAGGATCCGACCTACATGAGCGCCGTGACCGCGTTCGCCCCCGAGCGGCCGACGTATGTGACGATCCCCGTCGACGACGACGGCCTGGACGTGGACAAACTTGAGGCGATCCTGAAGGGCGGCGCGAAGCCGGCTTTTCTATACACGATCCCGGCCTTCCAGAACCCGACTGGCGTGTCGATGTCGATGGACCGCCGCAAGCGCCTGCTCGAGCTGGCTGCCCGTTACGACCTGATCATCGTTGAGGATGATCCCTATGGCGAGCTGGTCTTTGAGGGCGAGCCCATGTCGCCCCTGGCCGCGCTGGACTGCCAGATGCACGGTGAGCTCACCCATGTGATCTACATGAGCACCTTCAGCAAGCTGATCTCGCCCGGCCTGCGGGTGGCCTGGGTGGCAGCGCCCAGGGACGTGATCGCGAAGATGACCTTCGCCAAACAGGGGATGGACCTGCATGCGTCGTGCCTGTCCCAGGTCATCGTGCACGAGGTGTGCGCCGACGGCTTGCTCGAACGGCACATGCCGATCATCCGGGCCACGTATCGCGCCCGCCGCGATGCCATGCTGGCCGCCCTGGCCGAGACAATGCCGAGTGGATTCCGTTGGACAAAACCACGGGGCGGGATGTTCATATGGCTGACCCTGCCGGAGGGCTGGGATTCCGAGGGGCTGATCCCGCTCGCCCTCGACAAGCTGGTCGCGTTTGTGCCCGGCTTCCCCTTCTATGCCAACGGCGGCCCGCGCAACACCGCCCGGCTGAGCTTCGCCAACCCGACCCCGGAGAACATCCGAACGGGGATCGCCCGTCTGGGCGAGGCCGTCCGCGCGTATCCGGTCTAGCCAGCGATCTTTTTTGACAGGATGAACAGGATGTACAGGATTGCGCCGAAAATATCCTGTACATCCTGTTCATCCTGTCCAAAGAACATCGTGAAACTGGGATGACCTTTGGCGACTGGCTGAAAACCCGCCGCAAGACGCTGGACCTGACCCAGTCCGAGCTCGCCCGCCACGCGGCGTGTTCGCCGGTCACGATCGAAAAGATCGAGGCCGGGCAGCGCCGGCCCTCAAAGCAGCTCATCGATCTGCTGGCCGCGGCGCTCAAAGTAGATTCCGCCGAGCGTGAGGGCTTTGCGCTGGCCGCCCGGGCTGGACGCGCGCCCGCGGCACCCGTTGCACCGCCACCGCGCCAGCGGCGCAACCTGAACCTCAGCGCGCCGCCCACCCGCCTGATCGGGCGCGAGGCCGACCTGGCGACGGCCGAGCACATCCTGACCAGCGACGGCGAGCGCCTGCTGACCTTGACCGGGGCGCCCGGGATCGGCAAAACGCGCCTGGCCGTCCAGATCGCGACACGGCTCGCCCCCCGCTTTGCGGACGGGGGCTGTTTTGTCGAGCTTGGCCCGGTCGAAGATGCCGCCTGGGTGCCCGACGCGATCGCGCGGGCGCTGCGCCTGCCCTCCGTGGATGCCCGCCCGGCGCCCGAGCAGGTGATTGACGCCCTGCGCGACCGGACCGCGCTGCTGGTGCTCGACAACTTTGAGCATGTGCTCCCCGCCGCGGCGTTCGTCGCGCGTGCTGGGCGAGTGCCCGGCGCTGAGCATCATCGTCACCAGCCGCGAGCCGCTGCGCCTGCGCGCCGAGCGCGTGCTGGCGGTGCCGCCTCTGGCGGTGGCCAACGAGGGGAAATCCATGTCGCCGGCTGTCCGCCTATTTGTCGAGCGGGCTCGGGCCGCCCAGCCCGCGTTCGGGTTGAGGCCGGAAACGGCCACCGACATTGCAACGTTATGCGGCAGGCTGGACGGCCTGCCGCTGGCGATCGAGTTGGTGGCGGCCCGGGCGGCGGTCCTCGACTTCCATGCGCTGGCGCGAGAGGGGCTGCCCGCGTTGTCGGTGGCGACGGACGGCTTTGTCGATCTGCCCGCCCGCCAGCGCACCCTCCGCGACGCGATCGGTTGGAGCCATCGCCTGCTCGGACCAGAAGCCCAGCGCGTGTTTCGGCATCTGGCCGTGTTCGCCGGAGGCGCGGATGAGGACGCCCTCGCAGCGGTGCTGGAAAACATGCCTGAGCCCGTCGCGTTGGGCGAGATCCTCGTTGATCTGCGCGACAAGCACCTTATCGCGCCGATTCGGGACGGGCGCAGGCGCGCTCCGCGCTGGGGGATGCTGAGCACCCTGCGCGAGTTCGGGCTGCAGGCGCTGGAAGCGGCGGGCGAACGCGCGGCGGCCCGCGGGCGGCATGCGGCCTGGTATGCCCGGGCGGCTGACCTGGCCGAGCCGTTGATCGGCGCGTCCGGCGGGCAGGCCAGCCTGGAGGCGCTCTCGCGCGAGCACGACAACCTGCGCGCGGCGTTCGAGCATCTGATCCAGGCGGCTCCGGGCGGGGCATTGCGCCTGGCCGCCGCCCTGGCCCGCTTCTGGCGGTTGCGCGGGCATTATGAGGAGGGTCGGGCCTGTCTCGAGCGTGCGCTCGCCCGGCCGGCCGGGACGGATCTGGAAGACTTGCTGACTCGGGCCCGGGCGCTGCGCGGCCTGTCGCGCCTGGCCTTCAAGTTCCGTGATGTCGTGCGGATTCGGGCATTGGCCGCCGAGCAGACCGCGCTCGCCCGGCAGGTGGCCCGTTTGGCCCCGCGCGCCGCGGATCCGTCGGAGGATGCGGCCCTGGCCATTGCCGCCAACGCCCTGTTTGAGGAAGGCCAGGCTGCCCGGATCGCCGGCGAGTATGGCCTGGCCACGGCGCGTCTGAATGCCGGGCTGGCCGAGCATCTGCGGCGCGAGGACACCGAGGGCGTGGCGGGCTGTTATTACGAGCTGGGCCGGGTGGCGGCCAACCGCGGCGCGCACACCACGGCCCGTGATTGGCTCGAGCAGTCAGCGGCGGCCTATCGCGACGCCGATCTGCTGCCCGAACTGTCGCACTGCCTGATCTATCTCGGCGACGAGCGCACGATCCTGGGCGAATTCGGCCCGGCGCGCCTGACCCTGACAGAGGCGATTGCGTTGTGCAAGCGCCTGGACGACGGCAACAGCCAGGCCATGGCGATGTATGCCCTGGGCTGCCTGCTCGCCTATGAGGGCCGAACCGACGAAAGCCGCGCCCGCTACGAGGAGACACTTGCCCTGTTGCGGGCGCAGGGTGGCGACCGGGCGGCGATTGCCTGGACGCAGACGCTGTATGCGGACGTCCTCATCTGGGCCGGCGCTTATGCGAGCGCGCGCGACATGCTGGATGAGGCCACCGCCGTGTTTGGGCTCACCGGCGCGCGGCACCCGATCCTGGCGGCCGCCATCACCCGAGCCCGGCTGGCCCTGGCGACTGGCGATATGGCCGCGGCCCGCCCGCCCGCCGAGCGCGCCGAAGTCCTTGCCCGCGAACTGGGCGACGCGGACCGGATGGCCGGCGCACTGGGCGCATTGAGCGGGCTGGCCCAACGCGAAGGCGATCCCGCCCGTGCGCTGGCGCTGGCAGAGAAACGAGTAATTTTATTGCGTGATGCGGGAAGCCGCTCGGATCTGCCCCTGGCCCTGACCGATCTGGCGGGCGCGCGTGCCGCCCGGCAGGAGTGGGAGGCCGCGCGCGGGGCGTGCGTCGAGGCGCTCCGGATTATGGTTGAGACCGGCGGACGTTTGGCCGGGCCGGACTGCCTCGAGCATGCTGCCCGGGCCCTGGCGGGTCTGGGCGCGCGCAAGGCGGCGGCCCAGGCCTGGGGGGCGGCCGCGGCGCTGCGCGAGGCGTGCGGGTTGCCGGTGGCGCCGGCCAAGGCCACCGCGCATGCGGCCTTTTCGGCGGGGCTGCGCCAGGCCATGTCCGCTGCCGCCTTTGGCCGGGCTCTGGGCGCGGGTAGACGTTTTACGTTTGAGAAGGCCTGCGCGATCGTGGAGATATGATTTCACGCAAGCGACATCCCCCGCCCCGGCGTATGCCGGGGCGGGGGATGTCGCTTGCCAATTAGTTCTGTAATGCGTCCCTATATCCGCTTCAGATACTCGCGGATCATCAAGGCGGCGGTCGCGCCCTCGCCGACCGCGCTGGCCACCTGCTTGGTGGCGCCCTTGCGCACGTCGCCGGCGGCGAACACGCCCGGGCAGCTTGTCATCAGCCGGTCATCGGTGATGATGAAGCCCTGATCATCGCGCTTGATGATGTCGGGCACCCAGCCCGCGTTGGGCGTAAGGCCGATGAAGACAAACACGCCGGCCGGGGTCGTCTCCTCGGTCGCGCCGGTCTTGTTGTTCAAGATAGTCACGCCCGCCAGCTTTTTCTCGCCGCGCAGCGAGGCGATCTGAGTGTTGAATCGAATTTCGATGTGCGGATCGCGCTTGACCTTGTCGGCGATGATCTGGCTGGCTCGCAGGGCATCCCCGCGCACCAGCATGGTGAGTTTGCTCACGAAGCGGGTAAGGAACAATGCCTCTTCACACGCGCTGTTGCCGCCGCCCACCACGAAGACTTCTCGGCCTTTGTAGAAAGGCCCGTCACAGGTCGCGCAGAAATGCACGCCCGATCCAATCAGGCCCTGTTCGCCAGGCACGTCCAGGCGCCGGTAATTCGAGCCAGTCGCGATCAGCACCGCCCGCGCTCCATACTCATCGCCGCCCGAGCAGCGCACGTAGCACGACTCGCCCTCGTGATAGGCCTTGACGACCTGGGTGGCCTGGACCAGCTCGACCCCAAAGCGCTCGGCCTGCAGCTTCAGGCGGTCGGCAAACTCGCCCCCGTTGATGCCGTCAGGAAAGCCCGGAAAGTTGTCGAGGCGCTCGGTGATGCCTGCCTGCCCGCCAAACGCAGAGCGCTCAAGCACCAGCACGTCCATGCCCTCGCGCGCGGCGTAGAGGGCGGCAGTCAGCCCGGCCGGCCCGCCGCCCACCACGATGAGATCG
>JBDSIP010000374.1:0-5710 GCA_039917915.1 Thermoflexales bacterium | reverse complement strand
GGTTTGCGGGCGGCTCCGTTTGCCGCAAGATCGTCCAGGACCGCCACGATCAACTGCCGCGCATCCTGCAGCCGCGCGATCGAAAGCGGCGCGTCTTCATCGCCGAATCTGACTTGCCAACTCGTGGCGTCACCCGCGAGATCCAGATACGCTTCATTCCGGCTCAGGCGCAGCAACAGGTCGCGCACCCGCGGGTTGCGCATCAGCGCCGCCGCGCGCGCCGGGTCGGTGGACCGCGCCGCGTATTCGGCATCCAGGCTCGGATCGCCGGTCTGAAAGGTCTCGCCGCCACGTTGGGTCAGCGAAAGCGACAGTTGCGACGATTTACGCGACTCGGCGTGCAACTGAAACGGCGCGAGGGGTCGGAACGAACCCTGCGCCAGAAACTTGGTGTATGAAAGGATGCTGTCACCCGGCCCGTCGAGGGTGCTCCACGCTTCCAGCGTGATGGTCCGGCCATTCTCGGTAAACGTCACTTTGCGCGCGCGGCCCAGCGGATTTTGCGAGTACGTGCCGCCGGACGCCCGGGCGAAGGCCTGCCACGTCTCGGCGCTGGACGGCAGGCTCTGCGAACGGTTGCTCGCCAACAGCAGTCCCGCGACAAGCGCAAACGCCAGCAGCCCGACGACGATGATCATTCCCGAGGTCATAGGCGTAGGTCTACTTCTTGGCGCCGCCAAAGCTGATTCCAAAAGAGAACGGCCCAAGTTTTACCTTGGTGTTTTTGCCAATGGTGAGCCCAAGTTCGAGCTTAAGCCCGATTTCGGCGTTGACCCCAACGTTTGCGCCCGCGATATTCACGCCCGTCTCGCCCTTGATGGACGCCAGGTTGATCCCGGCTTCCGCCCCGACCGATCCATCGTAGTAACCCGCAAAGGCCTTGGCTTGCAGCACCTTCACGTCAACGCCACCCGTCCAGCCGAGGTCCTGATCGCCCACCATCGTGCCTTCGACCTTGACTCGCCCGGCATACACCTCGGCCGCTCCGCCGAGCAGCCATTTGCCATCGACCTTCTTGAGCCCGATGCCAGCCAGACCGCCGCCGGCCTCCCACTTGCCATAGCCGTCCAGGAACTCGCCCTTCTTGAGCGCGCCGCTGAAGAGGTCCACGCCGAATTCGAAGCCTTTGCCGGAGGTGAACTTGCCTTTGAGTTTGAAAGTCTTGGCGAGGTTGTCGATCGCGCCATCGATGAACGGAATGCCGGTCAGGCCGCCTGAGCCACCCGAATCGCCGCCCGCGCCTGGGCCACCCCCAGAACTTCCCGGCCCGCCACCGCCCTGGCCGGGTTGCCCGCGCAAGACCGCGGCAGCTTCGGCTTCTGCCTGGCGGAACGCCGCGCTGATCCGCTGCGTGACGCGCGAGGCCTCACTGAGGGCGCTCGCGAGCCGGGTCAGGCTGGGCAGCACATCGCCCGTCATCTCGGCGTAGAAGGCGGTCGCACCCGGGCCGACCCAATCGCCGCCCTGGAGGGTGTCCATGGATTGGCGCACGCTCTGGATCAGGCCCTTGGCGCTGTCCGATTCGGTCTGAAACCCGCGCGAGATCTGCGCGAGCTGGTCATGGTCAACTCGGACTCGGTTTGCAGGCATACCGGGAGAGTATAGAACATTTCGTTGATAAGGTTGATAAGGTTGGTAAGGTTGATAAGGTGGGTAAGGTGGGTAAGGTGGGTAAGGTGGGTAAGGTGGGTAAGGTGAGTAAAGTGGATAAGGTGGGTAAGGTGGATAAGGTAGCGCGCTACCTGATCAAACCTGACCTACTTGATCAAACCTGACCCACTTGATCAAACCTGACCACTCCTTACTCACCTGCCTTGCCATCGAAAAACGATGACCCCGCCCGCAGGGAGGGTGATGTCGCCGGTTGGCATGCCGGCGCCGAGGAGGGTTGTCGGCTGGCCGGCGAGCGGGACGGGCGCGGCGGCCAGATCGACCGAGGCGGTCTGGGCCTGCAGGCTGAAGTTGAAGATCTCCAGCACAACGTCCGATCCCGACCAGCGCCACAGGCCGAAGCAGGCTTCGCCGCATGGGCCAAGCTCGTCTTTTTCCAGCACCAGGAAGTCGTTTCCGCGCAGGGCCGGCGTTTTGGCCCGGAGCTGAACGAGCTTGCGGTAGTAGTTGAGCAGCGAGTTGGGATCGGCGTCCTGCTCTTCGACTGAGATGCCGTCATCGGGTTTGTTATTGCGGTTGGCGAGCTTGAACCAGGTTGTCACACCTGGCCCGCTCTCGGCCGTCCGCCAGTCCATCGGCTCGCGGCGGTATTCGTCGTAGATCGGCCCGGGACCTTTGCTCCCGCGCATGCCGATTTCCTCGCCGTAGTAGATGAAGGGCGTGCCGGGCAGCAGCAGCTCGGCCGCGGCGGCCAGCCGTCCACGTTGCGGATCGCCGCTGGTCTCGCTTGCGATGCGGTTGGTGTCATGGTTGCTGGCGAAGCGGACCATCTGCGCGCCGCGCGGATACAGGCGTTGGGCGACCTTGAGGGCCGAGTTCAGGCCCAGCCCGGGCAGCTTGCCGCCCAGGATCGCGTCGTTGTTGACGACGTTGTCGCCCGCCAGCGAGAGATAAAACGGGAAGTCAAAGAGCGCGTCAAAGCCATAGCCAAAATAGTCGCGAATCTTGAAGGGGGTGTCCCACACCTCGCCCAACAGCACGGCCTCGGGGTTTTTCGCCTTGATTGCCGCGCGCAGCTTTTGCCAGAAGGGTTCCTTGACGCCCAGAGCGTAGTCGCAGCGCAGGCCGTCCGCGCCGGCATCGAGCCAGAACAGGCCGGCCTTGATCAGATAGTCGTCCACCTCGGGGTTGTCGTGATTCCAATTGGGCAGATCCCGCACGCCGAAGAACGAGCTGTAGGCAGTGTTGTCGCTGTTGAATTGATACCAGGCGCTGTATTTGCTCTTCGGGTTCTTGTAGGCGTCCTTGAAGAATGGATGGGTGTCGCCCGAGTGGTTGGCGACATAGTCGACGATGAGCTTGATCCCGCGGGCATGGGCGGCTTTGGCCAGCGACTTGAAGTCGTCGAGCGTGCCGAGCTGCGGGTTGACGCTGAAGTAATCGCCCACGTCGTAGCCGTGGTAGCTGGCCGAGGGGTAGAACGGGGTGAGCCAGATCACCCCTACGCCCAACGATTGGATGTAATCCAGTTTCTGCTCGATGCCCTTCAAGTCGCCGATCCCGTTCCCGTCGCTGTCCTGAAACGAACGCGGGAAGATCTGATAGCCGACCACGTCGTTGAACCAGGCTGGGGTCTTGATCGTCGGGCGCGGGTCGGGGGTGGGCGAGGGCCGGGGCGTCGGCGCGACCGTGGGCGCGATCGTGGCTGTGGGGACAAAGGTCGCCGTCGGGGCCAGGGTCGGTGGGGGGGCCGCCGTTATCGTTGGCGGTGGCGCGGCCGTCGGCTGCGTGGCGCAGGATGAGAGCAGAATCGCCGAGGCGAGGAGAACATACAGCGGAGAGCGCATGAGGCTGATGCTACCCCCATGCCCAGCCCCATTTGAGATAAGATAATCACACCTTTAAAGCGCAACCAACCCATGACACCCAAGACAGCCACCGGCGTCAAAGCCGCCAGCGCGTTCGACACGCCGATGCGATCGGAACGGCTTTCGGACAAAGTTGCCGCGCAGATCCAGCAGATGATTCGCTCGAACGAATTGCAGGCGGGCGACAAACTCCCGCCCGAGCGCGAGCTGTGCGAGCGCATGGGTGTGAGCCGGACCGTGATCCGCGAAGCGGTCCGGTCGCTGGCCGCCAAGGGCCTGCTGGATGTGCGGGCCGGCGGCGGCACCGTTGTGCTCGCGCCCTCGCCCTCGCTGGTCAGCGAGATGATGACGATGATGCTGCACGGGCGGGCGCGGCCGGGCGGGGCGAATGCGCGCGATCCGGTGCTGTTCTCGCACGTGCAGGAAGTCCGGCGCCACCTCGAAGTCGAGATCGCCGGGATGGCGGCCGCGCGCCGCACCGACGCTGACCTGACCGAGATGCGAAAGCATCTCGAGCAGATGAAGGCCAGCGAGCATGAGCCGGAGTTGTGGGCCCAAAGCGATGTCGCCTTCCATGCCGTTATCGCCCAAGCCTCGCGCAATCCGTTGTATCCAGTCCTGCTCGGCTCCATCTCCGACATGCTGATGGAAGTGCGCCTGACCGGTATCCGCTTGCGCGGCACGCCCAATCGCGCCCTGCGGCATCACAAGAACATCCTCGAGCGGATCACGGCCAAAGATGGGCCGGGCGCGCGCCAGGCCATGCTCGACCATCTGTCCGAGTCCGAGGACACCTACCGCAAGGCGCGGGCGGCGGCAGCGCGGTAGAAGCCGACCGGGGCCTCGAAGGCCCCGGCGCGACCCACGCGAGCCGCGTCTGTCATCGATCCGAAGCATCTACCGCGGCTGCCGCTCCAGCTGATCACGCCGGCACGTAGAACGTGCCGGCTGATATAACAAAGGCCTGCGGCCTCGCTCGCCCGCGAACCATTTGGTCGGAGGCCGAAGGTCTCTGACGGGGGCGAGAGCGCGACGCGATTTCGTGCATGTCCCTTCGGCCGTGGCGGCTTATAACATAGCCTGACATTCGCCGTAATGCGCGTCCTTCCGCGCCTTCGGCCTGGGCAGTTACGTCAATTCTGGATTGACCCTGGCGCGCCGAAGTTCTGGGCAGCATCGTCCAGGACCAGCACCCAATCCGGCCATTGGGCCGGGGTCATGAATTCGCGCTTGCCCGTGCGCGTGATTTCGCCGATGGGCTGGGCTTGACCGTTGCGCGGGTTATACCAATGCCCGATCAGGGTCGGGCCGGAGAGCTTCTCGAGATCGATCGTCGCCGCGCGGACCGTCGGAAAGTAGATAAACGCATAACGTCCATCTGTATCCCGTGTGGCGCGCAGGTGATACGGCCCCTTGCCCGGATCGGAGGCGATCAGGGTCTGATCGGGGATGCGGGTGAGGAACGGGCGCGATTCGATCAACGCTCGGGCATGCTGCATCTGGCCGGCCCCGGGCAACTGGAGCGCCTCCTGCCACGTCCGGCGGCAGAAGGACGCCGGCGTGAAGCGCGGCGACGAGAATTGCCAGATCGGGTGGCAGCCATAGGTGTGCCCAAACGCGCCGGCGAACAGGGCCCAGTACGCGCCGCGCCGGACATCGTAGTCATCCAGGTAGCCGTTGGCGATGTCGAAGCCGGCCGGGTGATCCTCATAGCCGTTCTCGGCGTCGAGGCACGGTTTGGTCGGGATGCGGGCGTAGTCGCTGGCGATGCAGGCGTAGTTATCGCGGTTGCGGGTGTGTCCGCTCTGCCACATGTTGAAATCCAGCCAGGCCGCATCGTGGAAATCCTGGGCCGATGACTGGCCTCCGACGGGATGAAAGGTGATCAGGTGCGATCCGCCGTCACCCTCCCGCAAACCGAGAGCCATCTGCTCCATGATCTGGCGGTGGCGGGTACTTTCGATCGGGCGATCCCCGCCCAGTACCCAGACCACCTCGGCGTGCCGGTAGCGCGCGCCGAGCCAGCGCCCGTAGGCCCGGGTGTTTTCGGGGGTAAAGACCTCGGGCCCGACGCCCCATTTGCGATTCCACTTGTCGCCCCAGGTGGCGACCATGGCCATGGTCAGGCCCAGCGCGGTCGCCATCGCCACCACGTCGTCGACGTGCTTGAAATAGGCGTCGTTGGGCCGGGCCGGGTCGTCGTCGATCAAGGGCGTGTGCCCATACGGATT
>JBDSIP010000373.1:0-2939 GCA_039917915.1 Thermoflexales bacterium | reverse complement strand
GCCTGGACGGGGGTGGGCTCGGTCGATATGCTGCGGGCCGAGGCACTCGATCTGGCCGGGCGCCAGGCGCATCCCGAGCTGCTGGCACGCGCGCGCGAGGCCTATGCGCGTGCGCTCGCGCTGGCCGAGACTGATGGCCCGCCCATCCAGGCCATTGCGCAGGTAGGGTTGGGCTACATCGCGCGTATCGAGGGCGACACACTCCTGCAGGCGGGCGATCTAAACCTGCGCGGCGGGATGCGAGCGGACACCGAGCTCGAGGCCGCGGTCGCTAAATTCGATGAGGCCGCCGGTCACCTCGGCGTTGCGCTGCCGGAACTGGAGCGCCAGAAACTCATTCGGCTTCAGGCGCAAGCCTTGCTCGCTCTGGGCGCCGCCTACGAGCAAACTGCCACAGCCCGCCGTCTACTTGGGCAGGCCGACACCGAGCCAGTCACCCGGGCCCGCGACGCGTACTCTGCCTGCGCGCAACAGGTCTCGCGCGCGCCCAACGATCGATTCCTCCGCGAGAATACCGCCGCTCTGTGCATCCACCAGCGCGATCGTCTCAGCGCGCTCGTGACCAGTTCGCGTAAGTGATGTCCGCCCGGGGCGTGAGCGGGTTGTCGGCCTCCATTGCGCTCACTGAATCTGGACGAGCGCCAGTGGCGCGATACTGGGGCGCATGACCCAGCCTACCTCCCGCTATCCGCTTCCAGCGCTCGAAAACCTGCCCGATGACATCCGCGCCCGCATCCTCGAGGTGCAGGAGAAGTCTGGGTTCATCCCCAACGTATTTCTGTCTTTCGCCCATCGTCCGGATGAGTTCCGGGCTTTCTTCGCCTACCACGACGCCCTCATGCTGCGCGAGAGCGGGCTGAGCAAGGCCGAGCGCGAGATGATCGTCGTGACGACCAGCGGCGCGAACAACTGCCTGTATTGCGTCGTCGCCCACGGCGCGATCCTGCGCATCTACGCCCGCAACCCGCGCCTGTCAGACCAGCTTGCGACCAACCACCGCAAGGCCGAGATCATTCCCCGACAGCGCGCGATGCTGGATTTCGCGCTCAAGGTGGCGACGGCCTCGCACACTGTTGAGAGCGCAGATTTTGATGCCCTGCATGTTCATGGTTTTAGCGACGAGGACGTCTGGGATATTGGCGCCATCGCGGCGTTCTATGCCATGTCCAACCGGATGGCCAACCTGGTCGACCTGCGGCCCAACCCGGAGTTCTATGCGATGGGGCGGGTGCCGAAGAGCCGTTAGCCGTTAGCCATGAGCTTTGAGCCGTGAGCCTTGAGCGCCGAAGGCGCAGCCCATACCAGCCCAGGGCAACGCCCTGGGTGCCGCGCCCGGCGCAACGTGCCGCGCCCGCCCAACGTGTGGCGGCCGCGCACAACGCACGATTAACCCTCTCGCGCCGATGCCTGAGCCCGTCGTAGGCCCGGCGCGAGAGCGTGCGCCATATGACCTGCGCCGCACCCAATACCCGCCAAACCGCATTTAGGCGCATAATCCGCGCGCTCCACTTCAGCCACCGCCTGGGGCCTTTTGCGCAGCCTCTTGTGGTCGTGAAGCGTCCACCCATGCGCAGATACGGCAGGGGGCGTCATGTCATCGCGATACAAAACCGCTTTCACACTCACGATCACCGCCTTGAGCGCATTGGCGTTCACCTTCTCACTCGGTCAGAGCGCCGCCCAGAGCAACGGCTTCCCGCTCAGCCCCGCATTGGCGTCCAGGCCAGCCCTGGAGCGGGAACCGCTTTTCCCGGCCGTGACCCCACCCGGCACCGCCTTCACCTACCAGGGCCAGTTGAAGAGCGGCGGCGCGGCCGTCAACGCCACCTGCGATTTCGTATTCAGTCTGTTCGACGCGCTCACCGTCGGCGCGCAGGTCGGGACCAACCTGACGCGGACCATCACCGTGACCAACGGGCTGTTCACCGCCGCGCTTGACTTCGGCCCCGGGGCGATGAACGGCGACGCGCGCTGGCTGGCGACCCAGGTGCGCTGTCCGGCCGGCGGCGGAGCGTACACCGCGTTGACGCCGCGCCAGGCGCTCACGCCCGCGCCGATGGCGCTGGCGTTGCCCGGCCTGTGGACGCTGCAGAACCCGACCAGCCCAAACCTGGTCGGCGGCTATAGCGGCAACTTCATCTCGCCCACGGTGGTTGGCGCGGCAATTGGCGGAGGCGGCAAGAGCGGATACCTCAACCGGGTTACCGCCGACTTTGGCACGGTGAGCGGAGGCATATACAACTCAGTCAGCGGCGATTCAGCCGCCATCGGCGGCGGCTCGTTCAACGGCACGGCCGGCGAGCGATCGGCGATCGGTGGGGGGTTCTTCAACAGCATCCCAACCACCGGCACGTCTGCGTTTATCGGGGGAGGCGAGTGGAATAGCGCCAGCGGCCAGTATGCTGCCATCAGCGGAGGAAGCGGCAACGACGCCAGCGGCCAGCATGCTGCCATCGGCGGCGGAAGGTGGAACAGCACGGCCGGCGAGCAATCGGCGATTGCAGGGGGCTACAACAACAGCATTCCAGCTACGGGAATATTCGCGTTTATCGGGGCCGGCCAATCCAACGACGCCAAGGGTCAGGACAGCGTCGTCAGCGGAGGAAGCGGCAACACCGCCAGCGGTCATAACGCCTCCATCGGCGGTGGCGGAGCCAACGGCACAGCCGGCTACTCGTCGGCGATCGGTGGGGGGTTATTGAACAGCATCCCAACCACCGGCACGTATGCCTTTATCGGGGCCGGTCAGTACAATAGCGCCAATAGTCTGGCCAGCGTCGTCAGCGGAGGAAGCTTCAACACCGCCAGCGGCCTGGAAGCTGCCATCGGCGGTGGATCCACCAACACCGCCAGCGGCCAGGGAGCTGCCATCGGTGGTGGATACACCAACACCGCCAGCGGCCAGGGAGCTGCCATCGGCGGTGGATTCACCAACACCG
>JBDSIP010000372.1:0-3215 GCA_039917915.1 Thermoflexales bacterium | reverse complement strand
GGCATCACCCGGCTCCGCCGGGTGATGCCGTCCCGGATATTCCCAGTGATACCATTCCCGCCACGAGGTGCGCATGAGTGAAGAAACGACGAAACTTGCCGACAAACTGCTGAGCGAAGGCGAGCGCACGCTCGTTTTTTTTCGCGCCTTGAGTGCTCATGATTGGGCGCGGCATGTCTATACGGATGGCGCGCACTGGACCATCCGCCAGGCCTTCGAGCACCTTGCCCTGTCGGAACGGAGCATGCTCCGCCTGTGCGAGGGCCTCATCGCGGGCGGGAAAGGCGCGCCCGAAGATTTTGATATCGATCGTTTCAATCGCGAGCACACCAATCGGCTGGGCGCCAGCCCGGTCCAGGAATTGCTCGATGTCTTCACCGGCACGCGCGAGGCGACCGCCGCTTTCGCCCGCGGCCTCGATGACGCGCAGCTCGCCTTGCGCGGGCGCCATCCGGCGATGGGCGATTCGTCCCTGGGAGACATCCTGAAGATGATCTATCTGCACAACACCATGCACGTTCGCGATATCAAGAAGCTGCTAGCCTGAGGACCACTTACAGAGGCCATTTTGGACTTGATATCCCCGGCTTCGCCGGGGGATATCAAATCCGATAATGGCTACTGCAAGCGGTCCCTGACCAGATCAACCGATTCAACAGTCCTCCAGCGAGCCCAAACATGCGCGACATCACCATCTTCAGTGGAAACGCCCACCCCGAGCTCGCCAACGAGGTCTGCCAGTATCTGGGCCTGCGCCTCTCGCCGGTCGACATCCGCCGCTTCAGCAACGACTGCATGTATGTGCAACTGCTGGATAGCTGCCGCGAGTCGGATGTCTTCCTGATCCAGCCTTTGTCGCCGCCCGTCCAGGAGCACCTGTTCGAACTCCTGCTCATGCTCGATGTCGCGCGCGGATCGAGCGCCGGGCGGACGACAGCAGTGATGCCGCACTACAGCTACGCCCGGTCGGACAAAAAGGACGCCCCGCGCATTTCGATCGCCGGGCGGCTGGTCGCCGATCTGCTCCAGACCGCCGGCGCCAACCGGGTGCTGACGATGACCTTGCACGCGCCTCAGGTGCACGGCTTTTTCGGCGTGCCGGTCGATCACCTCAACGCGCTGAGCGTGCTGGCCCGCCATTTCCGCGAGCGCGGCGATCTGGAGAATTCCATCGTCGTCTCGCCCGATCTTGGCAACGCCAAGGCGGCCGCCGCCCTGGCCCGCCTGCTCAAGCTGCCCGTCGCGGCCGGCAGCAAGCAGCGCGTGTCGGACGACAAGGTCATCATCGACACCATCGTTGGCGATGTGGATGGCAAGGACATCATCGTCCTCGACGATGAGATCGCGACCGGCGGCACGCTGATCGAACTCTTTGACCGCTTGCGCGAGCGGGGCGCCCGGCGCCTCTCAGTCGCCTGCACCCATGGTCTGTTCACGGGCCCCGCCATCGAGCGCCTGGGCGCGCGCGAGGATCTGGATGAGATCGTCACCACCAACACGGTGCCGATTCCGCCCGAGAAGCGCCTGCCCAATATGACCGTGCTCTCGATCGCGCCGCTGCTGGCCGAGGCCATCCGGCGCATTCACAACGGCGAGAGCATCAGCAGCATGTTTGCGGAGCGCACGTAGGCGGCCGGGCAGCGTCATCGAACATCGATAAACAGGATGGACAGGATGGTTGATTCAGCCTCAACCTTGCCGGATCGCGCCGGGTAGGGGCGGTTCACGAACCGCTCCTGCCAAACGTGCGTTATGCGCCGGATAATCGCGTCTCTCGCGTCACGCTCTCACGCGGGTAGCCGACGGCAGTGCCGTCGGCTACCCGCGCGCGCACCGTCATCCCGCGACTGCGTGAATTCGCGCCAACCTGTGGATAAGAAAGACCTCGCGGGTCTCTGAGACCCGCGAGGTCTAAACCCCACCTGTGATCGCGGGCCGCTCGCCGCGGGCCGTGAAATGGCGCGGCGATTGTGGGGGTAGAGACGCAAAATATGGGGTAGAGACGCAAGATTTTGCGTCTCTACCACCCGCACCCCCCACAATCGCCCCCGCGCCGCCCGGCCCTACGCCGCCAGCCACAGATACGGCGTTTCGATCAGTTGCTTGATCCGCTGCAGGAAGCGCGCGGCCGGCGCGCCGTCGACCAGGCGGTGGTCAAAGGTCAGGCTGAGGGCCAGCATCTTGCGGGCCTTGACCTTGTCCTTGAGTATCACCGGCTTGGCCACGATTCGGCCCACCCCCAGGATCGCGCACTCGGGCGCGTTGATGATCGGGGTGAAGGCGTCGATGTCGTACACGCCCAGGTTGGTGATGCTGAACGTGCTGCCGCGCAGATCGTTCATCGTCGCCTTGCCGTCCTTCGCCCGGGCGATGAGCTCGCGCGAGGCCTGGGCGATCTGGCGCACAGTCTTGTCCTGCGCGTCGCGCACCACGACCACCAGCAACCCGCGCTCGGTGTCGACCGCGATGCCGATGTGGGCCGAGGCCTCGGTCACGACCTCATCACCCTCGATCCGCGCGTTGAGCTGCGGATGGGCGGCCAGGGCCGTGGCCGCGATCTTGGCCAGCAGATCGTTATACGACGGGACCTCGGCCCCGCCATTGGCCGCGTCGGCCTTTAGCGACTCGCGCAGGCGGACCAGTTCGGTCGCGTCGACCTCGGTGGTCAGCGTCACCGGGGCCACAGTCCGCAGGGTCGTCATCATGCGCTCGGCGATGAGCTTGCGCGTGCTCGACATCGGCTTGCGGGAGGCGGGCGCTGCTGGCGCCGGTCCCTGAGCCTGTCGAAGGGCCGGCGCTTCGACGGGCGCCGCGCTCGGCGCGCTGCGCTCGGCCGCATAACGTTCCACGTCAGCGCGTTCGATCCGCTTGCCGGGCATACTCGCGGCAAGAGCCGCCAGGTCGACTCCCAGGTCGGCGGCCGCCCGCTGGGCGACCGGGCTGGCGTTGACCTTGGGCGCGGCCGCAACGGCGGCGGCCGCTGAGGCCGCCGCGGCCCGAACATCGCGCTCGACGATGCGGCCGGTCGAACCGCTGCCTTTCAAGCCCGACCAATCGACTCCAAGCTGCCCTGCCACTTTGCGCGCGCGGGGGCTGATTGCCGGGGTCTTCCCTGCCGGGGCCGTTCCGTTCGATGATGCGTTGGCAACGACAGGCGCGGTCGCGACTACCTCAGGGACCGGCGCGGGGACCGGCGCGGCCCGTTCGACGCCCTT
>JBDSIP010000371.1:0-5225 GCA_039917915.1 Thermoflexales bacterium | reverse complement strand
CCATGTGTGCGACGGCGGCCGGCTCGGCGATATCGAGGGCGAAGGCGATGGACTGCCCGCCCTGGGCCTCGACGAGCCGGACCGTCTCATCGAGTTCTTCCCGGCTGCGGGCCGCGACGGCGATCTTGGCCCCGGCCTTTGACAGGGCCAGGGCGGTCATGCGGCCGATGCCGCGCCCGCCGCCGGTGATAAGGGCGACCTGGCCGGCCAGGGTGGCGAGGGTTGGGTCACTGCTATTCGTCATATTGCTCATGGGCCAAACGCGCTCTAGAAACATCAGGCGAGATCACAATCCCCGCGCGTAGCGCGGGGATTGTGATCTCGCCACACCTCTTTTGGATGACTTCTAGCCCTTTGACAACTCCACTTTGTTCGCGCGAGACTCGCTGCGCCCATTGGGCGGCACGCTTTTCTTGAGGATCTCGAACTTGATCTTGTTGCCCGCAATGGCGCTGACCGTCCGGATGATCTCATAAGTGCTGTTGGGGATGTTGTGCCAACTACCGCCGTTATCGTCGGTGTACTGATAGACCTGCTTGCAGGAATACGATACCTTGGCCGGCCCGGCGAAGTTGAGGATGGTCGGCCCCCAGGCGCCCTTGGCGTCGTGGGTGTCGCTCATATTGCCGACGGTGCCGGGCGAGCTGACCGCATTGCCGACGCCGAAGTGATGGCCCGCGTGTTGATAGGCCGGGTCGAGATACGGGATGGCCGGCCCCGCCGGCGTCCCCCAGCTGACCGCCTCCCGCACCTTGATGTGGCCGAGGTCGGCGAGCTTTCCGGAATCACTTTCCCAGACCGCGTCGTGCTTGATATTGCCACCCGACAGCGCGGTGAGGGTCTTGGTCTTGAAGTTTGTTAGGCGGGCGGCCATCAAAGCCGGCAGACCGGGCACGTTGTCGATGAGGTACTTGCGCGCGCGGGCGTACTTCTTCCACTTGTCCGGCGCGATTTTACGCATTTCCACGGCCACCTTGTCCGCGGCAATGCTCTTTGAAACGAGAGCAACCAGCGCATTCAGGTCGCTGGTTTTCACCCGCTCATAGGTCGGATTATCCAGTTTGACGGCGGCCATGAACGTCTCAAGTTTGAACATGCTTCCCCTCCTAAAAACGGGAGCCGGGTTCCGCCAGCCTCACAGAGGCTCGGACCGGCTCCTATGGAATCCCGGCGATTATAGACATTTTCACGGATTGCGAAAGCCGCCTGTGCCTGGCCCAAGGCTCCTGCGAAATCCTCTGGTTGCAGTCGGCGCCTGGCTAGATCAGCTTCTTCTTGGTGATGCGCGCCAGCCAGGTCTTGGCTTCGGCCGGTGGCGAGACCAGGCCGCCGCCAAAGGTGAGGGAGCCAGGGTTGGTCAGGCTGCCCTTCTTGATGGTGATCGTGCCCATCTTCTTGACAGCCGAGTTCGCCGTGAGGAAGGTGAGCGTGACCTTGTCGTGCCCGGCGGTCGCGTCGGTGGTGCTGCCCACCAGAATGACCGGCTTGTAGTAGGCGGCCTTTAGGACGGCGCCATCCTTGGCCGCCTTCAAATTGGCGGCGTTCCGCGTTTCGATCGCTGCTGCTTGTGATGCTGTTAGTGCTGGCATGCTGATCTCCTTCGATCGTTAAATTTGTGGTCGGATTATATGCGCGCCGGTAGAATGCGCAAGCGATTGTGCGCTCTGACGTGTCAACGTTTCCGGCATTTGCAGGAGAACGGGAGAACGGTTTTAGGAAGCGAGTAGACTCACGGCGATACAAATCAGGCTTGACGCCCAAATCTGAAGAGGATCTATTCCAGGACCGAGCCCGTCAGTTACGAACCGGCGATACGCGCGACTTCCTGTTTGGAGACAACGATGGGATGCCGGTCGCCGAGGTGTATCGGGTGTTTGGGGTGCTGTAGGTCGACAGCACTTTTAGAATTCCGAATAGAACCCGCTATCGGATTCGGAACGAGTTCTGTTAGTGGTTCTTAGAAAATCAAAAGGAGGGACACGCAACCATGTTGAAATTAAGTTCGGTGTTGATTGGAACGAAGCAGCTGTCGGCGATGGCGGGGTTCTATGAAAAGGTGCTCGAAAGGCCGGCCGACATGAGCGCCGAAGGGTTTTCCGGCTGGCAACTCGGCGGCGCGTTTTTCGGCGTCTTTGACCACTCCGAAATGGGCGGAAACGCGAAGGACCCCGGCAGGGTGATGTTTAATCTCGAAACATCCCAGGTCAAGGAGGAAACCGAGCGTATCCGGGCCCTGGGCGGGCCAGTCGTCCATGAGCCGTATGAAGGCGACGCGGGCTGGATTGCAACCTTCTCCGACCCGGACGGCAACTACTTTCAATTGATGAGCCCGATACCGGCCGGGTAAGGCCGAGTCGCAGCTTGTTGCAGGAGAACGGGAGAACGGCAGAATCCCCTTCTCTCCCGTTCTCCCGTTCTTCTGTCGAATTCGTTGGCCCGCGAGGGTCTCGGCGTGTTTTCTGGCGCGCTGACGTTGACTTTGCAGGAGCCATGGCAGGGCTTTTCCAAAGTCGGCGCCTGGGGTTGAAGGAAAACCCTTTTTGATTAGGCTTGAGGTGTCTAAAGCCAAAGACTAACCAAAAAGGGCACCATGAAATATAACTGCGAACGGACCCCGTGGCCGGTAGGATTCTTCTGCGATATGGACAGTCTGTATGCCAGCTTTCAGGGGTTGAGCGACAAACGAAAGGCGCGCGGTTAGCGGTACGAGCTTGGGCTGGTCTTGGGGCTGATCGTGCTGGCCAAATTGACCAATCACGACAGGCTGACGGCAATTGCTGAATGGATCGGGCATCAGACGGAGGAATTAAGGGCGGCGTTTGGAATCACCCGCCAACGTCTGCCCTCGTATTCGACGCTTCGTCGGGTGCTGGGTGAGACGGTGCAGGCCGAAGAGTTCGAACTGGCGATCAGCCGATTCTTCGCCAGTTTGCCTGGGGCAGGACAGACCGAGGTCATCCTGTTTGATGGCAAAGAACTGCGCGGGACAATCGAAACGGGGCGGAGTCACGGGCGACACTTGCTGGCGGCGTATCTTCCCGGCGAGGGGACCGTGCTACTGCAGGTGGAGGTGGCCGACAAACACAATGAGATCACCGCGATGCCCGGCCTGTTCAAGCAGCTGGTTTTGCGGGACAAAATCGTGGTTGCGGATGCCATGTTTACCCAGCACACTATCGCTGCGGCAATTGTCGAAGCGGGTGGTGACTATGTGTTCCCGGTCAAGGACAATCAACCGACCTGCGCCAAGATATTGAGGACGTGTTTGTGCGCGTGGCCCCAAGCCCGGCTCATAGTCGCGCCGCCACCGACTTCCTGACCCATCGTGACGTGTGCCGGGGGCATGGTCGCATCGAGGAACGCACGCTCACCACGAGTTGCATGTTGAACGAATATGTCCATTGGCCGGGGCTTAAGCAAGTGTTCAAAATTGACCGCCAATTCACAAACTGCAAAACTGGCAGGGTCGTCCATGACGTTCAGTTCGGGGTCACCAGTTTGTCGCCTGACAAAGCGCCGCCCAAAAAGTTGCTCGATCTTGTCCGCGGCTACTGGGCAATCGAGAATTCGCTCCACGATCGGCGGGACGTCACATTTGGTGAAGATGCTTCAAGGCTCAACATCGGCGATGCCCCGTGTCTTATCGCCGCGATCAACAATCTCGTCCTGGGTCTGCTAGCTCGACTCGGCTACCGCAACATCGCCAAGATTCGCCGTCTCTTCGATGCACGGCCCCAAAACGCGATCCCGTTCATCCTTCGACGCCAGACCTGACTTTCGAAAAGCCCTGGGTCTTTTCCGCAGATTCACGCAGATTGACGCAGAATTGGTTACATTCCCGATGCCCAAATCGGCGCAAATCGGCGCAAATCGGCGTCAATCTGCGGAATAAATCCCGTATCGCTCGCAACGGCCGCGACGCGCTGTGGTAAACTCGCAACCTCGTTTCTCGCCAGAGACTGCGGGTGCGCCGGAATCGGCGCTTAATTTCCTGCAATAGGTTGGGAGCGCAAGCCAGAGAAATCTGGCCTGCGTCACGCGCGACACACACCGCGCCTCTGCCACCTGGCCGAGGCGCGTTTTTTATCTCTGTAAGGAGGAGGTGAAATCACTTGGCAATTACCCGAAACAAGAAAGAAGAGATCGTCGGCGACCTGAATGACTGGGCGCAGAAAAGCCAGGCCATCATCATCGTGAAGTACGGCGGCATGACCATGCCCCAGCTCGACAAAGTACGACACGCGATGCGCAAGGCCGAGGGCGAATTCCACGTCACCAAGAACACGCTGGCCACCAAGGTGCTCAAGGAGCACGGCCTGATTGTTCCCGAGAAGTGGCTGAAGGGGCAGACGGCAATGAGCTTCTGCTTCAAGGACCCGGCCGCCGTGGCCAAGTCGCTGGGCGACCTGGGCAAGGAATTCGACAAGCTGCAGGTCATGGGCGGCGTCATGAGCGGCACGACCATGGATGCCGATGGCATCAAGGCCCTGGCAAGCCTCCCGTCGCTGGATGTTCTGCGCGCGCAAATCATCGGCACCTTGTCCGGCCCGGCGAGCGGCCTGGTCAGCGTGCTGAATGCGGCCGTGGGCAGCGTGATGTTTGCGCTGCAGGCGAAGATCGACAAGGAACAGCCGGCGGCCTGACCGTCCGGCGACCACACTCAATCAACCAGATTCGGGGCCGGTGTGGGCCTTGTTTCTTTAGCACTCGTAAACGCCAACTGAGTGATCTTCGGGGGCTATCGCTCCCGGAAACCGCCCTGTTGGAAACTTTGAAGGAAGAATACAAATGGCAGACCTGAACAAGATCGTCGAAGACCTCAGCAGCCTGACGCTGCTCGAGGCCGCTGAACTGAAGAAGTTGCTCGAGGCCAAGTGGGGCGTTTCCGCCGCCGCTGCCCCGGTCATGATGGCCGCTGGCGCCGCGCCGGCCGCCGCCGCCGTGGTTGAAGAGAAGACCGAGTTCGATGTGGTGTTCGATGATATTGGCGCCAAGAAGATCGAAGTCATCAAGGTCATTCGCTCCATCACCAACCTCGGCCTGAAAGAGGCCAAGGATCTGGTCGAGGCCCCCAAGTCGGTCATCCAGACCGGCGTGTCGAAGGCCACCGCCGAGGACACCAAGAAGAAGCTCGAGGAAGTCGGAGCCAAGGTCCTCCTCAAGTAGGACGGCCGCGGTTCGCGCTTGCGAACTTCAAGGGCCCCCGCCCCGGCGTACGCCGGGGC
>JBDSIP010000370.1:0-10569 GCA_039917915.1 Thermoflexales bacterium | reverse complement strand
GGCCGCCGCGGCCCGAACATCGCGCTCGACGATGCGGCCGGTCGAGCCGCTGCCTTTCAAGCCCGACCAATCGACGCCAAGCTGCCCGGCCACTTTGCGCGCGCGGGGGCTGATCGCCGGGGACTTCCCTGCCGGGGCCGTTCCGTTCGATGATGCGTTGGCAACGACCGGCGCGGTCGCGGCTGCCTCAGCCGCGGCTGCGACCGGGGCGGCTTCGGCCGACTTTGGCGCGCCACTCTCAAACGGCAGCACTTCGCCCGGCTTGGCGACATAGGCCAGCAGGAAACCGACCGGGATCCGCGCGCCGGCGGCCGGGCCGTTCGGAACAATGCGCAGGATGCCGGTGTCGAAGTTTTCGACCTCGGCGGTGGTCTTGTCGCTCTCGACCACGTAGATGAGATCGCCGGGCTTGACCTCGTCGCCGTCCTTCTTCAGCCACTCGACGAAGGTGCCTTCCTCCATCGTCCAGCCCAGGCGGGGCAATACGATTTCGACCGCCATGGCTACTCCTTGATCAGATCGCGGATCGCCTGGGCGATGGTCTTTGGGTTGGGCACGATCGCGGCTTCGAGCGACGGGCTGTAGGGCGTGGGGGTGAACCCGCCGTTCATCCGGCGAACCGGCGCGTCCAGCTCGTCAAAACCCTTGTCCATGATCTGCGCGGCGATCTCGGCCCCGATCCCGCAGGGCTGGAAGCTCTCGTCGATGACGAGCAGCCGGCCGGTCTTCTTGACCGACTCCAGGATCGTGTCGGTGTCGAGGGGCGAGACCGTGCGCGGATCGATGACCTCGACCGACACGCCTTCCTTGGCCAGCGCCTCGGCGGCTTCGAGCGTTTTGCGCACCATCAGGGTCAGGGCCACGACCGTGACATCCTTACCCTCGCGGGCGATGCGGGCCTGTCCGAACGGAATGTAGTAATCCTCTTCCGGCTCGGGAACCGGGCCCTTCGTCGCCATCAGGTTCTTGTGCTCGAGAAAGAGGACCGGGTCATTGCAGGTCAGGGCCGTCTTCATCAGGCCCTTGGCGTCATACGGCGTGGTCGGGATGACCACTCGCAGGCCGGGGATGTTGCTGAACTGGGGCAAATAGCTGCCGGAGTGATGGGTGGCCGCGCTGCCGCCGATGCCGATGCAACCCCGAATCAGGAGCGGCATCTTCAGCCGGCCGCTGCTCATGTACTGCATTTTGGCGACCTGGTTGAAGATCTCGCCAAACGCGTCGAGGATGAAGTCGACCATCATGAAGTCGACGACCGGCCGCGCGCCGGTCATGGCCGCGCCGCAGCACATCCCGACGAAGCCGCGCTCGCTGATGGGCGTGTCGGCCAGGCGCATCGCGCCATACTTCTCATACAGCCCGAGGGTGGTCCCGAAGTTACCGCCGCGCGGGCCAATGCCCTCGCCGACGACGAAGATGGTGGGATCGACCGCCATCCGCTCGGCCAGGGCCTCGCGGGCGGCGGCGGTATAGGTGATTTCTCGCATTTTGGATCAGGCCTCCGCGTAAACGTGTTGCAGCGCGGTCGCGCCGTCGGGATAGGGGCTGTTCTTGGCGAACTCGGCCGCGTCTTCGACCACGAGCCGGATTTCCTCGGCGATCGCATCCAATTCGCTTTGCGGCACGATGTTCTCGATCATGAGCTTTTGGGTCAGGATCTTGATCGGGTCGCGCTTCTTCCAGGCTTCAATTTCCTCGAGCGAGCGATAGCCACCGTCGCGCATGCCCTCGGAGTGGGGGCGGGTGCGATACGTCTTGGCTTCGATCAGCGTGGGCCCGCCGCCGGACCGCGCGCGCTCGACGGCTTCGCCGGCCGCGGCGTGAACCGCCAGAACATCGTTGCCGTCGACGCACACGCCAGGCATGCCGTAGTTCTCGGCTTTCTTCCACACGTCGGTGTTGCGCGTCGCATAGCTGAAAGCGATCTCGGTGGCGAACTGGTTGTTCTCGCACACGAACACCACCGGCAACTGGTAGATCGCAGCCAGATTGAGACCCTCGTGAAAGGCGCCGTTGTTCGAGGCGCCATCGCCAAAGAAAGCCGCCCCGACATGCGGCACACCTCGCAGCTTGAAGGAGTAGCCCGCGCCGGTGGCCTGCAGGATGCAGGGCGCGACGATGCCGCTGGTCCCCATCATCCCGACCTCGGGCTTGAACAGGTGCATGCTGCCGCCGCGGCCATGCGAGACGCCAGTCTCGCGCCCGTACAGCTCGGCGAACAACTCGCGCGGCGACACGCCTTTGGCCAGCGCATGGCCATGTCCGCGGTGGGTGCTGAAGATCGCGTCGTTGTAGTCGAGGTGGGCGCACACGCCGGTGGCGATCGCTTCCTCGCCGACGTAGGTGTGGCACGCCCCGTGGATGAACCCGGCCGCGTATTGGCGGGCCAGACCCTCCTCGGATTGCCGAATAATCTGCAGCATGCGGTACAACGCTAATGCTTGATCCTTTGTCACTTTCATGGCTGGTATCTCCCCTTGTAGACGTTCAAAATACGGGCCTGGCCCGTTTCGATATGCCGGCGCATTTCGTCCCTGGCTTCAACCGCGTCGCCGGCGCGAAACACGGCCATAAGGTTTTCGTGCGCGTCGATGATGCCCGGCAGGGCGTCATCGGCCATCAACCCGACGGTCTCATCGAGCAGCCGGGCCACCCGCCGGCGCAGGCTCGACACCATCTCCATCAACACCCCGTGCGCGGCGATGCGCCAGGTGGCGGCGTGGAACTCGGCGTCGAGGCGCGACAGACGGTGGCGGTCCCGCGCCCGGACGCCCTCGCGCATGCGATCCACAAGCGCCGTCAGCGTCGTTTCCGCGGCTGGCGCCCAGAGCTGGGTGACCCGCTCGGCCACAAACTGCTCCAGCACGATCCGAATCGCGGTGATCTCTTCAACTTCGCTGGGCGGCGGCAGATACACGACGGCCCCGCGGCTCGCTGCGCGTTTGACCAGCCCCTCCTCGGTCAGGCGCTGGATCGCCTCGCGCACCGGTACCCGGCTCATCCCAAGCTGGCCGGCCAGGACGCGCTCCACAAGCAGATCGCCCGGGGCCAACGCGCCGGTCTGGATCGCCTCGCGTAGCCGCTCGGTGGCCTGATCGCTCAGCGTGCGGGTCGTGATCGGATCGGCCAGCGTGGACGTCGCGATCGTTAGGCTGTCCATGAGACGGGGCGCGATATGGATGAATCTCAGCCGTTGGCCCGCCCGCTCAGGCCAGGATTCGATCAAGGTTGACCTTGCCGGCCGCGAGGGCGCTCCGGAATATTCCGATGGTCTTGCGCACCCCTTCCCCAAGCGGCGTCCAGCGCAGCCCGCCGATGGCGGCCTCGAGCGGCGCGCCATCGACATGCGGCGGCAGAGCCAGAGCCTCCGGGTTGTAGGTGATCTGGCCGGCCATCTCCGGCGCGGCGGCGTCGATGGCAGTGACGACAGAGCCGATGGCGGCCTCCGTGCCGCCCAGGTTATAAACTGGCGCGCCCTTCACCCCGGCCCGGGCAGCTTGGATAAAGGCCCGGGCGCAATCGTCGGCGTACTGAAACACGACGGTTCCGCCGTACGAAATGCGGTAGGCCCGCCCCGCCGCCGCGGCGAGCATGGCCTTGGTCGGGGTCGAGGTCATGCCCTGGTCGCGGCCAGGGCCATACAGCACATACGGCCGGATGCCGATGCTGTTCACCCCCCAATCCTGGGCGTAGATGCGGGCAGTGCCCTCGTTGGCCTGTTTGAAGACGCCATACAGGTTGAGCGGGAATTGGGGCGAATCCTGATGCAGCGTGCCGTCGGGATACAGGTCCGGCCCGCCATACACGCCGACCGAGCTGGCATAGACAAGGCCCTGGATGTTCGCCTTGTGGCGCCGAACTGCCTCGAGCACGACCGTTGTGCCGACCACGTTAACCCGCGCCCCGGCGAGCGGGTCGGCCCGCACAAAGGGGACCTGCAACGCGGCCAGATGCACGACATGGGTGATGCCATTCGCGCCGACGGCCTGTTCGAACGCCGCGGCATCGGTAATGTCGCCGTGGATGAAGTTGACCTTGGCCAGCGCGGCGTCGTCCATGATCAGGCGCAGGCGGTGCGGCTCGCCGGGCAGATCGTAGGTCCAGACCGGGACGCCTTCCGCGACCAGGCGCTTAATCGTCCAGGCGCCAATGCAACCAAGCGCGCCGGTCACCAGAAATTTTTCAGGCACGTTTCACCTCGCTGACATCATTTACCGGCATGCGCGGCTTCTCGCCCTTGAGCGCGCGCAGAATATCCTCCGCAGCGCGGGTGCGCATGTCGATCTGAGCTTCTTCCGAGTACCAGGCCGTATGGGGGGTGACGATGACGCGCTCGTGGCGCATCAAAGCCTGCAGCGTTGCGTCGTCGGCCGGGGGCGGCTCGATGCTGAGCACGTCGAGGGCGGCCCCCTTGATGCGGCCGGCCCGGACTGCGTCCAACAAAGCCGCTTCATCCACCAGCCCGCCCCGGGCGGTATTGACCAGGCACGCATTCGGTTTCATGAGCCCGATCGTGCGGGCGTTGATGGTGTGGCGGGTCTTTTCATCCAGCGGCAGGTGCAGAGTGATGAAGTCCGATTGCTTGAAGAGCTCATTTTGGGTCACCGGCTCCGCGCCCGCGGCCCGAATTTGATCATCCGACAGGAACGGATCGTAGGCGATGACGCGCATGCCCAGACCCTTGCCCTTGCTTCCGGCCGTGCGGCCAATCCGGCCGTAGCCCATGACGCCAAGGGTCGTGGCGGTCAGGCGATGGATGGGGCGCATCGCGGCGGATTCCCAGCGGCCTGCCCGGGTGTTGTCCACCAGCCCGCGCAGGCCGCGCATCTGGGCCATCATCAGGGCGATGGCGTGGGTGGCCACTTCGTCGACGCCGTAATCCGGGATATTGCCCACCCAGATGCCGCGCACTGTGGCGGCGGCGGTATCGATGTTGTCGATCCCGACGCCGAGCCGGCTGATCAGGCGGCAGTTGGGCATGGCATCCATCACCTCGCCGGTGATCTTTTCCAGCGCGATGACGAGGATGTCGGCCTGGCGCAGGACGGCCCGCGATTCAGCCGAATCGACGCCGTTAGAGTAGGCGTAATCGACATCCTGGCCGGCCAGGATGCCGCGCTCGATGGGATTGCCGGAGGCATCCCCGAAAGCGTAGACGATATGGGTTGTCATTTGTCTCCCGTGGTCGTTTGGCCTGCCTTGACAGAAGTGCGAACGTGACGTATTGTCGGCAGTAAGTTGTTAGCAGTATACCAAAATAGAGGAGAAATTTGAAACTCATCACTTTTGCCCGCAATGACGCGCCCGCAACGCTCCGCCTCGGAGCGTTGCGCGGACAGGCCGCCCTTGATCTCAACCAGCTCGATTCGCGCATCCCCGCCGACATGATCGCCTTCCTGGAAGGCGGGGCCGCCACGATGGCCCTGGCCGCCAGCGCGTTGGCTGCGGCGAAGAGCAGCGACGAGATCGCGCCCGGGGCCTACACGCTCAAAGCGCCCATTCCGCGGCCCGGCAAGATCATCTGCGTCGGGCTGAATTACCGCGATCACGCCAAGGAATCCGGCCAGGCCGTGCCCGAGTTCCCGACCGTGTTCGCGAAGTACGCCAACACCGTCATCGGGCCGGGCGAGGCCATTGTGATTCCGCGCCTAACGGACAATGTCGACTATGAGGCCGAGTTCGGCTTTGTGATCGGCAAACGCGCCAAGCACGTCAGCGAGGCCGACGCGCTGAGCTACGTGGCGGGGTACATGCCGCTGAATGACATCAGCGCCCGTGACTACCAGGCTCGCGTGTCGCAGTGGACGCTGGGCAAGAGCTTTGACGCCTTCCTGCCGATGGGCCCGGCCATCACCACCGCCGACGAGATACCCGATCCGCAGTCGCTGGACATCAGCCTGACGATCGGTGGAGTTGTCTTGCAGCAGTCGAACACCCGCGAGCTGGTCTTTGGCGTGCAGCAGCTCGTCCATCTGTTGAGCGGGATCATGACCCTTGAGCCGGGTGACGTGGTGTCGACCGGCACGCCCTCGGGCGTGGGCGCGGCCCGCACCCCCAAGCGCTGGATCCTGCCCGGCGAGACCGTGACGGTCGAGATCGCCAAACTGGGCACGCTGTCGAATCCGGTGGTCAAGGAGAGCTAAACCGATTAACCCTTAGGGTCACTAACAGAAGTTCTAGGGGTTTACGGGTTGAAAGGAGGGGGGGATATCGAATCACTGAACCGCTAGCTCCATGCTGAGCGCACTGCGCCACTCCGGGCGCGGCGCGGCCGCCCTTCAAAAACAACCGACATCGTTCGGAAAGATACGCCAGGAGAGAACCGAGATGACTACCCAGAAACCGGCAGGCATTAGCCGCCGCAAGTTCCTCAAGGCCAGCGCCTTTGGCGCCGGCGCTGCCGCTCTCGCCGCCTGCGCACCCGCCGCCGCGCCCGCCGCCCCCACGGCCGTCCCTGCCGCAGCGGCCACCGCCGCGCCCGCCGTCAATAAAGGCGCCAAGCAGACCGTCCGCTACCTGTCATGGTGGTTTGAGGAAGGCAACCGCGGCAAGACGTGGGTCAACCTCGTCAAAGAATTCAACGACTCGCAGAAAGACATCGAAGTCAAGACTGAGCAGATCGGCTTCGATCCGTACAGCACGAAGACCATCATCGGCGCGCAGGCCGGCAAGCTCGATGGCGACATCATCATGGCCACCCCCGAGCTGGCCCCCCGCCTGATTCGGGCCAACCTGCTGTATCCGCTCGACTCGGTGCTCACGGCCAACAACATCAAGGACCTCAGTTCGGCTCACGACGCCATGCGCAAGGATGGCAAGCTCTATGGTTTGGATATGGTGACGGTCGCCTTCGGCATCCTGTACAACAAGGATCGCTATGACGCGGCCAAGATCACCCCGGCCAAGACGCCCGAGGAATGGGTCAACGTGAGCAAGGCGATGACCGACCGCTCCAAGCAGCAGTACGGGTTCTTCGCATCCCATCTTGTCGCCGAAGCCTCGGACTTCTGGTTCCAGCTCCAGATGTGGTGCATGCCCTACGGCGGAGTGTGGGCGAAGGGCAAGACGCCCCTCCTGACCTCTGAACCGATCGTCAAGGGCCTCAAGCTATTCAAGGCAATGTACGACGGGGCGATGCCGCAGGGCGCCGATTCCCCGACCGGGCAGCGCCTGTTCGGGACCGGCTCGGTCGCGCAGGGCATGTGGGTGTCGGCGGCCGTCGGCGGCCTGAAGCCGGGGTTCCCCGATCTGTATCCTAAGCTGCGCAGCGCGCCCATCCCATGGGCGAGCAACACCTCAATCGCCCGCATCCACCCGATGATGATCAGCGCGGCTTCGCCCGTGCGCGACGCGGCGCTCGAGTTCGTCAAGTGGGTCTACAAGCCAGATACCTACCGGCGCATGGTCGAGGGCTGCGAGGATGTCATCTTCGCCCAGCCGTCGGCGGCCCGCAAGGAGTATCTGGACAAGCTCGAATGGCTGAAGCCGGGCTACGACGGGGTCAAGTACGTGACGCCGTTCGATGTCGTCGGCGACTTCGTCTACAACTTCGCCGAGTTGGGCCAGATTGTCATCACCAACTTCGCCAGCGTGCTCACGGCCGGCAAGTCGGTGGAAGAGGCGATGGCCCAGGCGCAGAAGGAAGCCGAGGCGCTGGCGGCCCGCATCTCCTAGTTCAGCACTGTTCGAGCGGTTCGGCTGTCGCGCGCGGACAGCCGGCGGCTCGGCTAGCAGCCGTGTGCTCCGCAGAACCTGTGGAGCACACGGCCTTTCAAAACACCCACCAGAATGAAATCAAGTTCGGGCAAGGTCCGCCGCCGACTCCACCTGTTGCCATATCTCCTGGCGCTGCCGATCATCTTGTACGAAGGCGTGTTCATCGTTTCCCCCATCGCCCAGGGCATCTACGGCAGTTTCACCCGGCTTGAGCTGGGCGCGGGCCGGCCGCAAATCTGGGTGGGCCTCGCCAATTACGTGCGCATGTTCGCCGACGATTTGTTCTGGCAGGCGCTGAAAAACACGCTGCTTCTCTCCGGTCTGGTGATTGCCGTCGCCCTCCTGTCCGCGCTTGCCACCGCGCTGCTTTTCAACCGCCCGTTCCGGTTCCGGGCGGGCGCCCGCGCCCTGATGATGATCCCCTGGGCGTTTCCCGAAGTGCCGGTCGTGATGATCTTCATCTGGATTCTCAGCCCGCAATTCGGGGTTGCCAATGTCATCGCGCGCCTGATCCCCGGCGTTACCGAGAACCCCAAATGGTTATTGGAGCCGAACCTTGCGATCGGCTCGGTCGTCCTGATTTCAGCGTGGAAGGCCTTTCCGTTCTACAGCCTGGTCATGCTGGCCGCATTGCAGAGCGTGTCGCAGGAGCTGTATGACGCGGCCAAGGTCGACGGGGCGAATGTCTTGCAGTTGTTTCGGAATATCACCCTGCCCGGCATCATGCCGACCATCGAAGTGCTTGTGGTTCTGGCCGTAATCTTCTCGTTCAAGGGCTTCGCTCTGATTTTTCTCCTGACCGGGGGCGGCCCGAACTACGCAACCGAGACCGTCATTTTGCGCATTTACAATGCGGCGTTTCGTTTCTACGACTACTCCTACGCCGCGGCGATGGGCGTGGCTGGTTTCGTGATATCGCTGGGGATCGCGACCGTTTTTATCGTGATGCAGGCCCGCCGGGCCAAGGAGCTCGCTTAACGTGACGACCGCAACGACGGGAGCGATCTACAGGCCGCCCAAGCTGCGCCGGGCGATCAGCAAGACCGTGTTGTACATCGCCATCATCTTCGTCACGGCGATCACGATCTTTCCCATTTATTGGATGATCGTGTCGACCCTTCAGCCCAACAGTTACTCGCTGCATTACCCGCCGCCGTTCTTTCCGCAAGAGGTCCGCCTCACTCAGTTTGCCGAGTTGTTTGCCCAGCGGCCGATCGCCAACTGGCTGAAAAACTCCTTTGTGATCGCGTCGATATCGATGTTACTGGTCACGGCGCTGTCGGTGCTTGGCGCGTATGCCCTGTCCAGCCTGCGCTGGCGCGGCCGCTCGCTGTTTGGCTTGTTTCTGCTGATCACCCAGATGCTGCCGGAGATTCTGGTGCTGGTCCCGCTCTACGTGATGTACAACGCACTGGAACAGCTCAACTCGCTGCCTGCGCTGGCCGTCGTCGACGCAGCCTTCGCCCTGCCAGTCTGTATCTGGATTCTAAAGGGCGTGTTTGACGCCGTGCCATCCGAGGTGCTGGACGCCGCTCTGGTCGACGGCTGCTCCGAATTCAGCACGGTCTGGCGGATCGTCCTGCCCTTGTCCCTGCCCGGTTTGGTCGCCGTGGCCGTCGTGGCTTTCTTCGGCGGTTGGAACGAATTCCTGTATGCGAGCATTTTGGTGGGTTCCACCGAGCTTATGCCCGCATCGGTGGGTCTGACCACCCTCAAGGGCCTGTCGGGGGTGCTCGTGGAGCAGTACATGGGGGCTGGGATGGTCTTTTCGATCCTGCCGGTCGCCTTCTATCTGTCGATGCAACGCTACATCATTTCCGGCCTGACCGCCGGCGCCGTAAAGGGCTGACGCCCAAGGGAGATCATCATGAGCCATGCCGCTTCGACCGCCACGCCAGTGATTTCGCCCGAGATGCGGGCCCAGTTCGAAGAACAGGGCTACCTCGTGGTCGAAGGCGTGTTTGACGTGGACAGGGATTTGGCGCCTGTCGTCGCCGACTACACCGCCACGCTGGATGCGCTGGCCGAAAAGTGGGTGGCCGAAGGGGTGCTCAAGAACCGTTATGCGGGCCTGCCCTTTGGCCAGCGCCTGATCAAGATCATGCAGGAGAGCGGCGCGAACTGGGGCCAGTATTTCGACATCTCGCTGCCCCAGACCCAAGTGTATGCCGATACGCCCATCCACACCAGCGAGCCAGTCTTCAATCTGCTGCGTCACCCGCGCCTGCTCGACATCGCCGAGCAGTTCGTCGGATTCGAAGTGCTCTCGAACCCGATCCAGCACACCCGCATCAAGCCGCCCGAACGGATGGTGCCCGACCAGGCCAAAAACGGCCTGGTCGTCCGGGTGGGCTGGCATCAGGATCAGGGCGTGGCCACGCCCGAGCAGGACGAGGTGCCCGTCCTGACCGTGTGGCTGCCCATCACCGACGCGACGGTCGAGAACGGCTGCCTGGCCGTGGTCCCGGGCAGCCACAAGCGCGCGCTCGCCGACCACTGCCCGGGCACGGGACCCGATGGCGGGCTGCAGATTCCGTCCAAGCTGATTCAGGGCAAGCCCGTCCCGGTCCCAGTCAAGCGCGGCGGCGCGCTGCTCATGCACCGCCTCACCATGCATGCGTCGCTGGCCAACCAGAGCGATGACATCCGCTGGAGCTTCGACTTGCGCTACCAGCCGGTAGGGATGCCGACCGGCCGGCCGGCCTTCCCCGGCTTCGTGGCGCGCAGCCGCCGGAACCCGCTAAGCGAGCTGCGTGATTGGCGGGCCTGGTCGCAGTTGTGGCTGGACGCGCGGGCGGACCTGGCGCCCAAGGCGCCGCCGCAGTTCAACCGCTGGTCGGCCGACACGCCTAT
>JBDSIP010000369.1:0-16553 GCA_039917915.1 Thermoflexales bacterium | reverse complement strand
AAGGGCGCGACCGCAAAACGGGCGAGCTCAAGTGGACGGGCACCCGGGTTGACCTGGTGTTCGGCTCCAACTCGGAGCTGCGGGCTCTGGCCGAGGTCTATGCCCAGAATGACGCGCAGGACAAGTTCGTCCGTGACTTTGTATCGGCCTGGAACAAAGTGATGAACCTGGATCGTTTCGATCTCGCCTGATCGAGTGGAGTAGCTTTCGGCGGCGATATCCCCCGCCACGGCGTACGCCGGGGCGGGCATATTGCCGCCGAAAAGCGGACTATGACGACGCTCACAACCACGCTCGGCCCCAGGTCATCCGCTGAGCTGGGCCTGATCCTCCCCCACGAACACATCTTCGTGGACTTCAGGCCGCCCGAGCATCCGCAGCATGGGCAAGCCGATCCGGCTGATGTCATCGCCCTCATGGCGCCGCAGGTTAAACAAGCGCGGGCGCAGGGCGTCACGGCCCTGGTGGATTGCACCCCGGTCGGGGTGGGCCGGCGGGCGGATATCCTGAAGGCGGTATCCATCGCAACGGGGTTGCCGCTGCTCGTCCCGACCGGGATCTACCGCGAGCCGAAGGTTCCGGCCTGGGCCCACACTGCAAGCGAAGCTGAACTGGCGGAGTGGATGATCGGCGAATTGCAGGGAGAGATTGAGCGAAGCGGCGTCCGAGCGGCCTGGATCAAATTGAGCGCGGGGGATGAGGGGATCACGGACTGCGAGGCAAAGATCCTGCGGGCGGCTGCTCGGGCGGGCAAAGAAACCAATGCCGTGATCGGGAGCCATACGATGCGCGGGCGGGTGGCGCAGGATCAACTCGACATCCTCGAAAAGGCGGGCTACACCGCCCAGCGCTTCATCTGGATACACACCCAGAAAGAGGCCGACTTCGCCTGGCATCTGGAGATCGCCAGGCGCGGGGCGTGGTTGGAGTACGACGCGATTGGCGACAGCGATGCGTTGTGTCTTGACTACATCCAACGGAGTTTGGAAGCCGGGCTGGGCGATCAGTTGTTGCTGAGCCAAGATCGAGGCTGGTATGACCCGGCAAAGGTGGGCGGAGGCGAACCCAAGCCATTCACCCATCTGGTCGCGCATTTCCTGGCCAAGCTGCGGACGGCCGGGGTGGATGAAGAAACGATTCGCACCCTGACGCGGGCCAATCCTTTCCGCGCCTTCGCCCGCTAAGTGGGTCGTCACAAGACCTGGATGCGATCCAAAATAACCTGGCGAGATCACACTCCCCGCATGAAGCGCGGGGAATGTGATCTCGCCCCAACCAATAGAGATATAGATGAAGGGATTTGAACCCAGGCTAAGTTTTGGATCGCGGTCCGCGAAGACGTATGACGATCATCCCAGGGGCGACGAAGAAGTGGCCGCCGAGTTTTTGGCTGGATTCGCAATGTCCGGCCGGGCGCTTGAATTCGCAATTGGAACGGGTCGCGTAGCGCTCCCTCTCGCAGCCAGAGGCGTTCAGGTCGACGGCATTGAGCTTTCGCTACACATGATCGAGCAGTTGCGCGCCAAGGCAGGCGGGCAGCAGGTTGACGTCGTGATCGGCGATATGAGTTCAACAAAGATGAATCGCTTGTACGACCTTGTATACATCGTCTACAACTCAATTTTCAATCTGCTGACTGTTGAGGGCCAAATCAACTGCTTTGAAAACGCAGCACGCCATCTCAACAGCACCGGACACTTTGTTGTAGAGACTGCCGTTCCTCACGCCTGGATCGCCCCTGGACAGGCAGACTATGTTCATACCGAGCATGTCGGTTTGGACGAGGTCGGTCTGGATGTCGCCCGCTATGATCCCGTGACGCAGTTGCTCGAGGAAAACCACGTCCGCCTGACAACAAAGGGCATCACGATGGCCCCCATTGTCTGTCGCCTGATCACCCCTGGCGAGATGGACCTCATGGCTCGTATGGCGGGTCTGCGCTTGGTCGCTCGTTATGCGGCGTGGCAACGCACGGTATTCGATGCGCACAGCACCACCCACATCTCGGTCTATGGTTTCGGCTCAGATAAGGTGCGCGTATCATGACATACAAAGGCATCGTAAATGGAGAACACGCTCAGCTCTGACCCGCCGGACGTGGCGGGCTTGAGATGGCGCCCCATCACCCGCGACGATCTGGCGGCGCTCGTCGCGCTCGCGGCCGAGTGCTACCTGACGGATGGCGGTCTAGCCTCGATGAATGAACCGGACAACCTGCTGAACCGCTATTTGCGGGACGAGGCGAGCTCGGGAATCGGCGCGTTTGCCGCGGATGCCTCGCTTGTCGCCTGCGTCAGCGTGCGCGTCGCCCGCGACAGCGAAACGGCGCGCGCGATTTGTGTCGGCCAGGTGCTGCCGGCACTCCGGGATAGAGGCATCGGCGCTTACCTTCTGCGCTGGAGCGAAGCGAAAGCCCGGACGCTGTTCGCGGCCGCCGCCGCCGACAAACGGGTCCTGCAAGTTGCCACTGAGTCGCTCAGCGGGTCAGCCGATCATCTTTACCGTTCGCGCGGCTTCGCGTCAGTATTCGAAGAACGCGTGATGCGCCGGAGCCTTGACCTACCGCTGCCCGAGCGTGTGATGCCGCCTGGCGTAACGATCACGAGCTGGCAACCTGCTCTGGCCGAACTGTTTTTCCGCGCTTACGAGGCTTCATTCCGCGACCGGCCAGGTTTCCCCTGGAGGACTGGCGTCGAGTGGATCTCGGTGACAGCGGACGACGATGACTTCAAGCCGGAGTGGTCGCTATTGGCTCAGGCAGGCGGCGAGCCGGTGGGCTTTTTGACGGCGGACAGGGGGAATCTGAGTGGCTACGTGGCGCAGGTTGGGGTCACGCCCGGGCTGCGCCGGCGCGGGCTTGGATCAGCGCTGGTGGTCGAGGCCATGCGGAGGATGCGGGAGGCCGGCGCGAGAGTTGTTCATCTCACCGTGAACGTCAACAACCCTGGGGCCGCTCAGGTCTATGTCAATTTGGGTTTCGATTTCGTGGGCCGGCGGGCCCGCTACGAGCGGACCGCGGATCCATAAAACGGATGGACGCACGGCGCGCGCGCCGGAGACGGCCGGTGAATTATCGCTCGGATGCCCTCGCCATCGCTTCCGCTCACACACTGTCGTGGCGGGAGGCGTACTCGGGCATCCTTCCGGCCGATTTTCTGGCGGGTCTTTCCATTCCCGATCGGGCACGGCGTTGGGAGCGTATCATCGACGAAGCGGAATCGAACACCGATGTGGCCGAGCTTGATGATCAAGTCCTCGCGTTCGCAAGTTACGGGCGTTGCCGTGACGGGGACGCGCCGCAGCACCGCGGAGAGATCTGGGCCATCTATGCAACCCCCGCGTCTTGGGGCAAGGGCATCGGCCGGGCGTTGTTGCGCCACGTGGTCGCTGCGCTGGCTGCGCAGGGCTACGAGGAAACCACGCTATGGGTGCTCTCGGCCAACCAGCGGGGCCGGCGGTTTTACGAGGCCAATGAGTTTGCTCCAGTGCCCGAGACCGAGAAGCTGTTCGCGCTTGGCGGCGTTCACGTTTATGAGTTGAAGTATCTGCGCCGGAATTCAGCCTGACGCCTTGCGCAAACGGAGCGCCAACGGCCCGCCACCGAGCTGCTGTCTTAACACCTCTCCACTAAATTGATTGATTTGCGCCATAATCTTCACCGTCAATCACGTGGATGCGATTGCGCAAAGGATGTTTGAAATGGCAGAGATTGTATTGTTCCACCATGCCCAGGGGCTGACCCCTGGTGTCAAAGCATTTGCCGATGAATTGCGCCACTCCGGACATATCGTCCATACGCCCGATCTTTTTGATGGGCGAACATTTGGCAGTATTGAGACGGGAATGAGCTTCGTCAGGCAACTTGGTTTTGGCGAGGTATTGGCCCGCGGGGAGCGAGTCGTTGAGAATCTCCCGGCTGAGTTAGTCTATGCCGGATTCTCACTCGGCGTGGTTCCTGCCCAAAAACTGGCGCAGACGCGACCCGGCGCGCGCGGCGCGCTTCTCTTCTATTCATGTGTGCCAGTCGCGGAATTCGGGCAGGCCTGGCCGAAGGGCGTACCAGTTCAGGTACATGGTATGGATGCCGACCCATTCTTCGTGGGTGAGGGCGACATTGACGCGGCCCGGGCTCTCATTGAAGAAGCCGAAGATGGTGAACTCTTTCTGTACCCCGGCGACCAGCATTACTTCGCAGACAGTTCGCTGCCGTCCTACGACGCCAAAGCAACCGCGCTCCTGCTACAGCGAGTCCTTGAGTTCCTTTCTGCGCTGGGGGGTGTTTCGAGTGACCAGGTTCTTGCTGGCCCAGCGTGAGTCAAGGGCAAGGCTTAAGCGCTGCGAACAGGGCCGGCAGCCGATCAAGGCGCGTATCTTTGCCATCAGCGATGCACTGGCCACAATACAATGAATCTGCCAATAATCGCTATTGACCAAAAATCCGGCCATGTCGAAATGCCAGGAACCTTTGTGATGAGAGAAGATGGATGGAATTGATGGCGTACAATTTTATCCAGGCGGCGACTACAAATACGGAGATATACCGATGTCCAAAGTGACTCCATTCCTGATGTTCAACGACCAACTCGAGGCGGCATTAGCGTTTTACACCGCTACGTTCCCGGACTCTAGAATCAAAAACGTTGCACGCACCGGAAAAGACGGCCCAATCACTTCCGCCGAATTCGTCATCGGTGGTCAGTCCTTCATGGGCTACAACGGCGGCCCGTACTTCAGTTTTTCCCAAGGGTTCTCGCTTTTTGTCGACTGCGAGGACCAAGAGGAGCTTGACGAGTACTGGAACAAGCTCGTCAGCGCCGGCGCAACCCCATTGCAGTGCAGCTGGATTACCGACCAGTTCGGTGTCACGTGGCAGATTGTTCCGAGGCGTTTCATGGAACTCATTCGCGATCAGAACCCTAAGAAGGCACAGGCGGTGATGGAAGCCATGATGACAATGGTGAAGCTCGACGTCGCAGCACTCGAGAGAGCTTACAATCAAGCATGATGATCGGCGACGCCGACACGTTATTGGGCCGCGCTGGTCAGCGGCGTAGTTGCTGTCGATCAGAAACAGGAAATCAGATTGGCAGCAGTCAACATTCGTGCCTGCACGCCAATCGATATGGACGCCGTAAGCACGCTAGATCGTGCGTGGGAAGAAGAGGCGATTGCGCAGATCTTCTCGCCCACGAGCCGAGATGAGCTGGTCGCCAACTTGACGCAGTTTCCTGCCTACTTTTGGGTGGCAGGGTCCGAGGACCGGGTCATTGGCTATATCAACGGATCGTCGGCAGGCAACAAATAGAACGGCTCATGGCAGCAGCGGGTATGGCAGGCATGAATATCGTCGGAGGACATGTGGCTAGAACTATGCGCGTGACGCTGGAAATAGGCCCGAAAGGCAAGCGGGTGGTGGCGGTGGCGCCGGATTGGCCCGGGCTGGAGCGTGGGGCGAAGAGCCCGGAAGACGCCGTCGATAGGCTGCGTTCCTATATTCCGCGCTATGCGCCGGTCGCCAAGCTCGGTGCCATGGGCACGGAGTTTGCCAAAGTCAAGGGAATCGAAGTCGTTGAGGGCTATCCAGGAACGGGCTCCACCGACTTCTGGGGCATCTCGTTCGCGTTTTCGAGCCTCGATAGACGAGCTATGTCGAGTGACGAACTGGAACGTGAACTGACTCTGATGCAGGCGTGCTGGGCGTTTTTCGACGAGGTGGGTCATCGGGTGTCGGCTGTGTTGCAGAAAGGTCCGCGAGGGGGAGGGCGCGATCGGGACCGTATCGTTCGGCATACGCTTGCCGCGGAACAGTCATGGGCGAAGGGGGTTGGGGTGCACACGCCCGAAGATGGAATGCTGACTGGCAATGAACTGAAGGCGTATCGCGATGCCTATTGTCAGGCAATACGGTCCTACCACTCACAAGGCAAGATGGCCGGCAAGATGGCGCCATGGCCGCTGCGGTACCTGATTCGGCACACCGCCTTTCACACCCTGGACCACGCCTGGGAGATGGAAGACAAAGACCTGACTGCCAAACAGGCATGAACTTGGTCAATCATCTGAAGTCTTGCAAGGAGAATCATGAGCAAAGTATTCGTCAACATTGGGCTCAGCCTCGATGGCTTCATGGCACCCGAAGGAATGACCATGGAAAATCCCGGGTACAAGAACTGGGGCGCCAAGTGGGGTGCGCTGATGGCCTGGATTGTCAATCAACAGCACTTCCGCGAGAACCTGAAGTTCGGACCCGGAGGAGAGACCGGCCCGGTCAATGACCTGGTTCGCGGCACCACAGAGCGCATCGGCGCCAACATTATGGGCAAGCGCATGTTCGACCAGGGCGAGCGCGCCTGGCCGGAAGACGCTCCATTTCACACCCCGGTATACGTTCTGACCAATGAGAAACGCGAACCCTGGGCGCGCCCCGGTGGGACGACCTTCTACTTCATCAATGACGGGCCGGATCGTGCTCTTGAGCTGGCTTGGGAATCCGCGGGCAGTCGAGATATTCGTATCGCAGGTGGAGCGGATGTGATCCAGCAGTACCTGAACCTGGGTGCCGTCGACGAGCTGGAAATCGCCCTGGCGCCCGTGTTCTTCGGCGGCGGGCGGCGACTCTTTGAAAACCTGCGCGAGCCCGGTCCGCAGTTTCGCATCGACAAGGTACTCAATGGTCCAGCCGCCACCCACTTGCGCTATGTGCGGCAGTGAGTGCGGGCCTAACAACCCATTGCAGCGGACAGTCCGCCGCGCTGCCCGCCGCTGAATCGAAGCGCTGGCCCGCTTCAGGAGAATGTCATGCGACCCCTTCGGTATTCCATAAACGTTACGCTGGACGGGTGCTGCGATCATCGCGCAGGAACCGCGGACGTAGAACTGCATCGTTATCACGCCGAAAACCTCGCCCAAGCGGATGCCATCCTCTTTGGCCGGGTGACCTATCAAATGATGGAGGCCGCGTGGCGGCCGGCGGCGGGGGAGTGGCCGGATTGGATGGAACCCTGGATGGTGCCCTTCGCCCGGACGATCGACGCGGCAAAGAAGTACGTCGTGTCGAGCACCCTGGAGCAGGTCGACTGGAACGCCGAGCTCGTGCGCGGCGACCTGGGCAAGGCGGTTCAGCAGCTCAAGCAGGAGCCGGGCAGGGGTCTGAGCGTGGCAGGCATAAAGCTCGCGCTGGCGTTAACGGAGCTTGGATTAATTGATGAGTACGAGTTCGTCGTGCAGCCCAGGCTGGCCGGGCATGGGCCGGCCTTGTTCGCCGGGCTCACCAAGTACGTCGATTTGAAGCTCGTGAGCCAGTTGGCATTTGGTTCTGGGGCGGTGGTCCTGCGTTATGAGCCGAGAGATTAGCCGACGGGTTAGCGCTCCGAGCGCCTGACAATCGAGAGGTGAACAAGATGAAACTGCCCGACAATTATCAGGACGTTGTCGACCGATTCATCGCGGTTTGTCAGGCGGATAAGCGGATTGTGGCCGCGTTTCTGGGTGGCTCTTACGCTAAAGACGAGGCTGACAAATACTCGGACCTGGATCTCTACCTTGTCGCCACGGATGAAGCTTACGGGGCCCTTCTCGCCCAACGAGATGACTTGATTCGAAAGCTGGGTGAACCGCTATTCCTGGAAAGCTTCGGCAGGACTCATGGGCGCTTCGTCATATTCTCCAATGGCGCCGACTGCGAAATCTGGTTTGGCCGCGAGAGCGGATATCATCAGATCCACGTTGGAGCCTACAGGGTTCTACTCGATAAGACGGGTATCCTGGCTGGGGAGGCCTTCCCGATGCAGGAGGCCGACCCAGCCAGGCAAACGGAGATACTGCGTCAACAGATTGACTGGTTCTGGCATGAGTTGTCCCATTTCATAAAAGCGATGGGGCGCAAACAGCTCTGGTTTGCGTTTGGTCAGCTCGAGGTCATGCGCCAGATGTGCGTCAATCTGGCGCGCCTGCGACATGACTTTTCCGATGCCTATGGGGGAGAGGAGCCGTATTTCAAAATTGAGCAAGCATTGCCGGTCGAACAGTTATCACCTCTGCGGGCTACGTACTGTGTGATGGAATATGCGCCGATGTTGCAGGCGGCGCGCGTGGTTTGCCGCTACTATCAGGAGATCGCCCCAAATCTGGCCAGGGGGCATCATCTCGCCTATCAGACCAGTCTCGAACACATGATGATGGGTCAATTGAATGATTTGGATGAAGGCCGTTTGCGCATGTGAGGTGAATGTCGATGGAGATCAAACGAAGTGGCTCGCAGGCTTCTGGCAAAGGGGCCACCGAATACTTCACCGGGAATGTGCGGATTGATCCGCTGAACCAGGCCCCCGAACCCGCGCGGGTGGGCTGCGCTTGGGTGACATTCGAACCTCGTGCGCGGACAGCGTGGCACAGTCACCCGTTGGGGCAAACCCTGGTTGTGACGGCGGGCTGCGGGCACGCGCAGCGCTGGGGTGGCCCCGTTGAAGTAATCCGCCCCGGGGATGTCGTCTGGGTTTCTCCCGGTGAAAAGCACTGGCATGGCGCTGCTCCGACCACTGGCATGACCCATATTGCGATTCATGAATATCGCGATGGCAAAGCCGCGGATTGGATGGAACAGGTCAGCGACGAGCAGTATGGCGGGTGAGTTGTGTCTGGATCCCGTAACCGATTCGCCGCGCTTATCCTGATTGCCAGCATCCGCGATTTTGGGTATTCAAGCGGACTGGTGCTCCTGCGAAAGTTCGACGGCAACATGTCGGCTTTTGCCTCCGGGCCGGTCAGTGTGACGATTGAACTGATCAAGTAACAAGCAGCGCAGCGCGTCGGCTGGAGTGGACCCAGCGCATGCCGAAGACGATCGTGCGCTCCGGGCGATCATACGTTGTGGCGGTTCGGTTGGCACGCTGACGCTGGTCCAGCATTTCCGGAGGGCCGCAGACGCGAGACCTCGGCGATTGGAGAAGATCAGCGCGCGGCGCGCTAATGTTGGGCGCTACAATTCGCCGTTATCGGGGCGTTCAGGAGGAATGGCAGTGGCAAAGCATCGGATCTTCACGACAAAATTCGGCGGCGTGTATTCGCTGTATGTGCAAAAAGCGGAGCGCAAGAATCGCACAAAGGGAGAGGTTGACCAGGTCATCTGCTGGTTGACGGGCTACGATCAAGCCGGGCTGCAACGCCAAATCGAGCGCGAAAGCGATTTCGAAACTTTCTTTGATCAGGCGCCGGCGATGCATCCCAACACCTCGCTCATCAAGGGCGTCGTGTGCGGTGTTCGCATCGAAGAAATCGACGACCCGTTGATGCGGAAGATCCGCTATCTGGACAAGCTGGTTGACGAGCTCGCCAAAGGCAGGGCGATGGAGAAAATCCTGCGCCAATAGGTCCACTGCGGGGGATTGCGCCGCGCGCCCGCTCGGGTCGCCTCCACCCGGCCTTTATCGGCGCTCTGCGGATGGACGGCGACATCTAATTCTCGAGCGGACCGGAGAAGCGGAAGAACCGCAATCTGACTGCGAATCCTGCCTGCTCAATCGCCATGCGGCTGGCGACGATCGACATCGTCCTTGAAGGCGAGGAGGTCAGGGTGACCGATGGGCCGACCCTCGAGCGGGTGTCGGCGCGCATCCGGGAGGGCGGCTGGCCGGTGCAGATCGTGGGCGACGCACTCACGGCCCCGTATGCCGTCCCGAGCGTCAGCCCCCCGCCCTGGAATCTCTACCGCTTCACCTACCGCACGGCCGTCGGGAACGTGATAGCCGAGCGGCACGGCGCGACGCGCGGCCCGCCAGCTCACGCGGGTCGCGCCGACGCCTCGAAGGCGCCGGCTGATACAACAAGGGACCACGGCCTCGTTCCCGGATCCGCCACGGCGCAGCGCTGCACCGGTTTCTGCCAGCCTTTTCGGCCGCGGCGGTGCGAGACTCAAGATGACATGCCCGGGTGCCGGCCAACCCGGGCGGCGCGCGCTTCCGCACAACTCAGACTGTCTCACCGGGCCGGCAACGGGTGTATCCTAAATCCAGTCTTTCGCAACTGCGCCTGAACCGCGCTCCGAAGCCACTCGCCATGAATAAGAATCCAATCGCTCTCTTCCTCCTGACCGCGCTGCTGGCCAGCGCCTGCGCTTCATCCGCACCAGCCACATCCGCGCCCCCTGCGGCGACGATTCCGGTGGTCACCCTGATCGCGCCCACCTCGCCCACCGCTGCTGCATCCCGTACTCCGGCCGGTACTCCGACTGCGACGCCGGTCCCGACGCCGAATCCTCCGACTGCGGCGCCCGCCCCGACTGCGGCGCCCGCCCCGACCGCGACACCCGTCAGCGGCCAGCTCAGCCCGAGTGTCCTCAAGAACGCCACCTATACGTTAACCCAGTCCGGCAAAAACGTCAGGCTCACCGATGGCCAGTTCAAGTCCAGCGCCGGGGCCGACCCGCTTGTGGTCAGCCTGATCGAGCCAATCGCGACCGGCGACCTGAACGGAGATGGCATTGCAGATGCCGTCATTCTCCTCGCCGAGAATACGGGCGGTTCGGGCAACTTCATTTCGGCGATCGCCGTTTTGAACGTGGGCGGAAAGCCGGTTCAGTCCGGTTCAGCCTACATCGACGATAGCGCCAAGATTAACCGCGTCAGTATCCAGGCGGGCGAGATTACGGTTGACGCGCTGCTGCATGGCCCGGCCGATCCAATGTGCTGCCCGGCCTTCCCGGTTGCGCAAACGCTGCGCTTGCTCAAGAATCGGCTGGTTCTGACCCGCCAGACCTCGCGCACGCCGACAGGCCTCGTCCGCGAAGTCCGCATCGCCAGCCCGGCTTCCGGGGCCAGGATCGCCACCTCGGTCCAGGTGAAGGGCACTGTGACGATCTCGCCATTCGAGAACAATCTGTCCTACCGAATCAGCGACGCCGCGGGCAAACGGCTCGCCAATGGGCCGGTGGCGGTCAAGTCGGCGGGAATGGGTGAGCCTGGAACGTTTGACGTAAAGATAGACACGTCAAAGATCCCGGCCGGGACGGTGGTCCTTCTGGAGATCCTCGATCTCAGCGCGGCGGACGGATCCATTCTGGCGATGGACTCAGTCGAGTTAGCCAGGTAAGGTCAATTGTGCGTAGCAGGTTGGATCTGTCGCATCTTGTTGGGAAGACCGCGATCGTCGGGCTGTGGCAGTTCTACATCGTTTCTTAGGTCATAATATGGCCATGCCTGATGACGATGCAGGCGACCCATTACCGTATGCGCCCGACCGCGCCCTGGGCGGGGTAAACGCCTCAGCCTGGCGAAGTTGCGCGCAATTCGGGCGAGTCTTCGTCGCGGAGTTCGCGCTGCGAGCGCAGCTCACGTTGGGCATCATGACAATGAATTCGTGCGCAGAGACTGTAAGGAGGGGAGGATCATGCCGGATGTGATTGCTGAGGTCACCACGGAAGTTTTGCAAGCCTTTGCTGATGCGTGGAATCGCCACGATGTCGATGCCCTCATGTCGTTCATGACGGAGGATTGTGTCTTCGACGCCTCTGCAGGCCCGGACGTCTGTGGCACCCGGTACGCAGGACGCGAGGCCGTGCGAGCTGGTTTCGCGGAGGTCTGGGCAATTTTCCCCGATGCCCATTGGGGCGATGCGCGCCATCTTGTCCATGGAGAGCGGGGAGTGTCGGAGTGGACGTTTACGGGAACACGGACCGACGGCGCGCGCGTCGAAGTCCATGGCTGTGATCTATTCATCTTTCGAGGCGGAAAGATCGCGCTGAAAAACTCCTACCGCAAGAACCGTCCGGCTCTTGGCAGCCCGAAGCGTTGAATCTACCCGCGCAGGTAAACCCATGACGCCCAACCTGAGGATGCGCGCATGCGTAGGCAGCGAGCTTCTGCCCGTAATGCGCAACGTTTGGCGGCGTCAAGTTGTGGCCTTTTATCTGATGAGGGGCGATGAATGTTCAGTATCTCGAAATCGTGACCAAAGAAGTTGAGCCGGTCTGTGCCGCCTACGGCTCTGCACTCAATGCGCAGTTCGGCGAGCCGGACGCCAGGCTCGGCAACGCGCGACCTGTTGTCGCGCAGGCCTCCGGCCTCTTAATCCGGCGCGAGCTGCCCTCTGAACGGGCCGGAGGCCTTTGTTCTTTCAGACGGGGCCTTCGAGGCCCCGGTCGGCCGGACAGCATCGGCGAAAGGGGAGATATGCATACAGATCAGCGCGTTCGCGGGAATGACGCCTCCTAACCATCGCATGTAGCGAATTGCAGCCCGGTGGCTGGCGCTGGCGGCCACGCGCGGGATACGTTCGACAGGCTCTGTCATGAAAGATCGCCCACCTTCGAAGAGTTGCATGCCGGACTTAATTCGCGCGGTGCACCGTGGCAAATCTACGCGCACGACATACGGGAGATCATCCAGCGCTGCAGAGAGGCGGAAAGGGTGGCGGTGTTTGAGGTGGCGCCTGTCGGCGAGAATTCTCCTGTACAACATTTCTTTATGGATGACAACTGGGAGGCTGAGATTCCGAAGCCGGCACGCGCGGCCTATACATCGGTCAGAGAACTGATCGATGCATTCTGCGCCGATTATCTGAACGAAGAATACCGTGACATGTGTCGAAAAGTTGCCGCTGCATTGGCCCGCAAGAGACCATCGCCATTGAGTGGGGGACGGGCAAATGTGTGGGCGGCCGGGATCACGCATGCGGTTGGCACGGTGAATTTTGTGTTTGATCGCAGCAAAAAGCCATACGTGTCTTCCGCGCAGCTTAGCGCGTCGTACAGGGTGAATCAAAATACAACATCGACGCGGTCGAAGGCAATTCGGACCGCCCTCAAGATGCGGCAGTTTTCGATGGAGTGGACTCTTCCAAGTCGGGTCAAAGACATACCAGTTCTGTGGTACCCGACTGCCGACGGCATCGTGATTCATATCCGATAGGCGCCAAGCGGTCTGACGGAAATCGCTCGCCAGAAAGGCATGCCGTCTATTCCGACAGCCAGCCCAACGACTCGAGAATCCCGCGCGACACAAAACGCCCATCGCGCTAGAATCACGTCTTATGAGCCGCGACGCAGAGGAGAGCAACCGCCGGATGCTCCGCGCGCGCGACGCGATGGACCGGGCCTACGCGCAGCCGCTCGACATCGCCGCGCTGGCCCGGATCGCCTGCGTCTCCGACGCGCACTTCATCCGGACCTTCCGCGCGACATTCGGCGAGACGCCCCACCGCTACTTGCAACGCCGGCGGGTCGAACGTTCGATGTTCCTGCTGCGCGAGGGCGAGCGCAGCGTGACCGACATCTGCCTGGCGGTCGGCTTTACGAGCCTCGGCACCTTCAGCCGCACCTTTCGCGAGATCGTCGGCCAGTCGCCGCTCGCCTACCGCCGCAGCAGCGCGCCGGTCGGGGGCGCGGTCCCCACCTGTTACACCATGGCCTGGGCGCGACCGAGCAGTTTCGGAGAAGCAAACGCGTGACGACAGGGTTAAAGTCGGCGGCATGAAGAACTTTAGCCAAATCACCACCGCGCACATCTGGGTCCTCGATCACCAGGAGGCGCTCGATTTCTATGTCGGGAAGCTCGGACTCGAGGTCAAGGCCGATCTCTCGCAGGGCGGTTTCCGCTGGCTCACCGTCGGCGTCGCCGGCGAGCCGTTCCCCGAGATCGCGCTCGATGTCCCCGGCCCGCCGGTGATGGACGAGAAGACCGCCGGCCAGGTTCGGGAACTCGTCACCAAGGGCGCCACCGGGGTCGTGATGGTGCTGCGCACCGACGACTGCTTTGGTGTCTACGAACGGCTGCTCGCCGAAGGCGTTGAGTTCACCCAGCCGGCGACCGACCACGGCTATGGCATCGATTGCGGCCTGCGCGACCCGTTCGGCAATCAGATCCGCATTTTGCAGCCGAAGGCCTGGAAGGGCTGAGATTTCCGGAGGCGATATCCCATGTCGCGGCGTTCGCCGCGACATGGGATATCGCCTCTGATAATAGAGTCGTCAGAGGATCAAAAATAGTCTTATGAACGAAGGCAAGGCCAACACCAGGACGATTGCAAAGAGCGCCCCCGCAAGCGAGAAGAAGGCATCTGATTTTTCGGCCGAGGAACGCGCCGCGATGAAGGAGCGCGCCCGTGAGCTCAAGGCGGCCGCCCGCGCCGATCAGGACAAGGCCGCCGGCGAACGCGACGTGCTGGCCAAGATCGCCGAGATGCCGGAGCCCGAGCGCGCCATCGCCACCCGTCTGCACGCCATCGTGAAGGCCAGCGCGCCTGCCCTGACGCCAAAAACCTGGTACGGGATGCCCGCGTATGCCAGGGACGGCAAAGTCGTGTGCTTCTTCCAAAGCGCAAAGAAGTTCGGCACGCGCTATTCGACCTTCGGCTTCAACGACACGGCGAACCTCGACAATGGCGCCCTGTGGCCGACCGCATTCGCGCTGACGGACCTGAACCCCGCCGCCGAGGCCCGGATCGCAGCGCTCGTGAAGAAATCGGTGCGGGGATGACAATGAGCAAACCGAATCCCAAGGTTGACTGGTTCTTCACCAAAGCCAAGCAGTGGCGGACAGAATACGAGACGTTGAGAACGATTTTGCTGGGCTGCGCGCTGACCGAGGAACTGAAATGGGGGTGTCCCTGCTACCAATCCGAGGGCAGCAACATCATCTTGATCCACGGATTCAAGGAGTACTGCGCGGTCCTGTTCTTCAAGGGCGCTCTGCTCAAGGATCCCAGGGGCATCCTGATCTCACAAACGGAGAACACCCAGTCGACGCGCCAGATTCGCTTCACCAGCATTGCCGAAATCGGCGGGATGGAATCCGTCTTGAAGTCTTACGTGAAGCAGGCCATCGAGGTAGAAAAAGCCGGTTTGAAAGTGCCGATGAAGAAGACGGCGGAATTCGCCATGCCTGAAGAATTCCAAAGCAAGCTGGATGAGAATCCCGAGCTGGAGACAGCCTTTTACGCGTTAACCCCGGGACGGCAACGTGGATATCTGCTGCACTTCGCCGCAGCCAAACAATCGAAGACCCGGGCGGAGCGGGTGGACAAGTGCACCCGACAAATCCTGGCTGGCAAGGGACTCGACGACTGACAACGCGATTCTGCAGGGTTGCGCTGCGGGCTTTCCAGCCGCTAAACCTGATAGGAGTGTAAGCAAGACGCATGGCGAAATTGATCTACTTGATGTTCACATCGCTGGACGGCTATACCGAGGATGCGCGCGGCGACTTTGGGTGGGGGGCGCCCGACGAAGTCGTCCATGCGTTCGCAAATGAGCTCGCCGCGTCGGTCGGCACCTATCTCAACGGACGGAAAATGTACGAGATCATGGTCTACTGGGAGACGGCGCATAGCGAACCGAACCAACCCAAGGTCATGCTCGACTTCGCGCGGCAGTGGCAGGCGGCCGAGAAGATCGTGTTTTCCAGAACCCTGGCCGAGCCCCGCAGCGCGCGAACGCGGATCGTGCGCGAGTTCGACCCAGGCCTGATCCGGCGCCTCAAGGCTGAGGCCAAGAAGGATATGAGCATTGACGGACCCGAACTTGCCGGGCAGGCGATCAAGGCCGGCCTTGTCGACGAGATTCAGATGATCTTATGCCCGGTGATGATCGGCGGCGGAAAGCGGTTCTTGCCCGAGGGCGTACGACTGGATCTGGAACTGTTCGAGGAGCGCCGATTCGATAACGGCATGGTCTACGTGCGGTATGCCGTCCGCAACTGAGGCCCATGGCGATCGACCCGCTGGCATGGCCAGCCCCGAAGCCGAACCGAGCGGTCATCGACTGGCTGCACGATTCTGACCCGTCGATTCGCTGGCAGGTGATGCGAGACCTGACCGAGGCGCGACGCCGGGGCGAGGAATATCTCCTCGCGCGGCGACTCTTACGCCGCCGGTCGACTGGCGAAGTGATCGAGCACGATCGCAACGGCGACACCACGTGGACGCATTTCGCCTTTCCGAACTGGTGGCACTACGACGTGCTGCGAGGGCTCGAGTACCTGCGCAGCGCCGGCGTGAGGCAAACTGGCGAAATGTAACGATCGAACACGAGCAACGGGAGGTTGACATGGCAAAGAAGGCTGAACTTAAGACGAGGGTCAATGATGTCAGTGTGGTCGGTTTTCTCAATGCGGTTGCGGATGAGCAAAAGCGCAACGATTGCTTTGAGATTCTCCAATTGATGCAACAACCCGACATCGCCATTCCCATCCTGCCCAGCCGGTCGCTGAACGACACGCTCGCGTTCTATGCGCGACTTGGCTTCGCGGGCAGGATTCTCGGCGCCGGCGATTCGTATGCCATCCTCCAGCGCGGCTCGGTCGAACTCCACTTTTTCTCTATCCGGACCATGATCCCGCTAAGTCGTCGTTCGGCTGTTACATCCGAGTCTCAGATGTCGAGAGTGTTCGCGATGCCTTTGCGGTCAGTCAGTTGCCGGGCAGAGGGATTCCACGCATGGACGCGCTTGAGGACAAGCCGTGGGGGATGCGCGAGTTCGCCATCGTCGATCCAAGTGGCAATCTGATTCGGATCGGACAGACACGGGTAGCGTGATGCGAAGCTCGCGCGGGAATGACCGACGA
>JBDSIP010000368.1:0-3112 GCA_039917915.1 Thermoflexales bacterium | reverse complement strand
CATTGGGCCCGACATAGAAGCTGTCAGGGCCAAGCTTGGCGAGTTGCGCCATATAGGCCGCCAGCGCCGGATTGTGGATGACCGTCCCGACGGCCTTGGGCGAGCCGTCGGGGTTGTAATAAAGAGTCCGTCCGGCGGCCGAAAAGGAGGCGCTAGCGCGATGTTCCGGCAGGAAGCGATGCATCCGAGGGGTAACCTCGAAGCCATCGCTGGCGAGCCGGATGGCTGGGCCGAACAGGCTGGCCCAGGCGAGTCTGCCGTATTTCTGATGGGCCAGGGCCATCAACCGGACATTGCCCGGAACGCCGACGCCTTTGCCGCCGGGCACGACCGCGTTCATCGTCAGCGGCATGCCGCCATCGTAAAACCAGCGCTCGCTGGCGGCCATTGGCGCAGTTTCTCGGCCATCGATTGTGGTCGCCGCGCGGCCTCGGGGGGCATAGACCAGGAATCCGCCGCCTCCGATACCGGAACTTTGCGGCTCCACCACGTTCAAGGCCAGCAAGGTCGCAATCGCGGCGTCAGCGGCGCTTCCGCCCCGGCGCAGGATTTCTGCCCCGGCCTCGGCTGCGCGCGGATCAGCGGCGCTGACTACGCCTTTCGCGGGCTGCGGCTGCAGTGGTGCGGGGTGGAGCGTCGTGCAGGCGGAAATCGTCAGCGACGCGACGAGGATCAGGGTTCGGAGCATCGCCATCAGCTACTCGCTCGCCACAGCCTCGGCAATGCTCGACAGGCACGCCTTGCGCAGCTTCACCGCGAGCCCGTCGGCGATCCGCCGCGCCAGTCCCGGCCCTTCATAGACCAGCGCCGAATAAAGCTGGACCAGGCTCGCCCCAGCCAAGATCCGCGCCCAAGCATCCTCCGAATTTTCAATCCCGCCGACCGCAATCAGCGGCAGCTGGCCGCCCGCTTCCGCCCGGAACGCACGCAGCTGATCGAGCGCCAGTGACTTCAGCGGTCGTCCCGACAAACCGCCAGTTTCGCTGCGATGAGCAGATATTAGCGTCGGCCTTGAAACCGTCGTGTTGGCGACGATTAGCGCGTCGATCCCGCGATCGATAGCCGCGCGGACAATGCGCCGGTGATCGCCCGGATCAAGGTCGGGCGCGACTTTCAGAAACACCGGCGGCCCGCCTGCCACCCGTGCCTCGCGCACCGCAGCCAGCAATTCATCGAGCTCGCCGCCCGCCTGCAGATTGCGCAGCCCCGGCGTATTGGGCGAGCTGATATTGACCGTCAGATAATCGGCGACCGGCGCCATCCTACGCACGCCCATGGCGTAATCGGCGACGCGGTCGACACTATCCTTGTTGGCGCCGATGTTTACGCCGACGATCCCGTTGACTCCAGCGATTGCGCGGCCCGCGCGCTTCCCAAGGCGTTCGAGCGCTTCGGCTTGGCCGCAGTTGTTGAAGCCCATGCGGTTGATCACTGCGTCGTCCTCGGCAAGCCGAAACAGCCGCGGCTTCGGATTGCCCGTCTGCGGCCTCGGCGTCAGCGTTCCCACTTCGACGAATCCGAAGCCAAGCCCCAACATCGCATCTGGCACTTCGCCGTCCTTGTCGAACCCGGCTGCAAGTCCGACCGGATTGGGAAAGCGAAGTCCCGCCAGAGAGCATTCCAGCGCCTGGCTCGATGGCGGCCGGGAAGCGAAAGCCGTCCCGGTCCTGAGCTTGAGCAAGGCAATCGTTGCGCGGTGCGCGGTCTCGGCATCGAGCGCGAACATCAAGGGGCGGAGAAGTTTGTACATAAGCTAGGAGCCGCCGTTCGTCGAATAGTCGTGATGCCGGACTTGATCCGGTATCCACCTTCTCCTTGAACAAAGGTGGACCCTGGCTCAAGGGCGGGGGGACGATTCCTTGAAAGGAGCCCGGCCTTGTTCCGTTTGACCCTGCTCACCACGACCGCGCTGCTCTCCGCTTGCGCAACCACCGCGCTCGACCCGCTAATCGCCCCGCCGCCGGTCGAAAGTGCCGAGATCGCGCCTCCGGCTCCGGTCGACCAGGCGGCGGAGCTTAAAAAATTCTTCGAAGATTACGACAAGGCCGAGCTTGCCCTGTCGCCGATGAGCAAGGCCTATCGCGCGATCAAGGATGGCGACTACGGCAAGCTCGACGAGCTTACCGACGCCGCGGCGGTCGCCAACCGGGAACTTGATCAGCGCACCGCCGACGCGATGGCGGCGCGCTTCAACCGCGCCGCGCTCGGCGCCGACGACCAGTTGAGCTACGACCTGCTGCTCTATCGTAACCAGCGTTCGGCGAGCATCTTTTCCTACCGCCGCCACGCCTATGTGTTCGACCAGATGAACGGCGCGCAGGCCGAAATCCCCGCCTTCCTGATCAACATTCACAAGGTCGAGAATGAGGCTGATGCGCGCACATACATCAGCCGCATCCGCGCCACCGGACCCTATATCGACCAGGCGGTCGCCGAGTCGATCGAGCGCGCGAAATTGGGCGTGCTTCCTCCGCGATGGGTGTTCCCGCAAGTCCTTGAGCAGTCGCGCAACATTATTTCTGGTGCGCCGTTCGGGGCCGGCGCCGACAATGACCTGTTCGCCGATTTCAAGACGAAAGTCGGCAAGCTGTCGATCCCGCAGGCGGTGAAGGATGCGCTGATCGCCGATGCGCGCACGGCAATGACCCAGTCGATGGGTCCGGCCTATCAGCGGCTGGTCGCGACCCTGCAGCAGCAACAGGCGCGCGCCGGGACCGACGACGGCATCTGGCGCTTCGCCGACGGCGCCGCCCAATATCGCGCGCTGCTCGCCTTCTACACCACCACCGACCTTACGCCGGACCAGGTCCATGACCTCGGCCTCGCCCAGGTGGCACGGATTCACGGCGAAATGTCGGCGATCAAGGACCGCGTCGGCTTCAAGGGCAGCTTGCAGCAATTCTTCGCCCACATCCGCGACGGCAAGCAGTACTACTATCCTAACACCGCTGCCGGGAAGCAGCGCTACCTTGACGAATCGGCCAAGGCTGAGGCGCAGGTCGCCGCCGCGCTGCCGCGCTACTTCGGGCGGCTGCCAAAGTCGAAATTGCTGATCAAGGCGGTCGAACCGTTCCGCGAGAAGAGCGCGGGCAAGGCCTTCTACCAGGATCCG
>JBDSIP010000367.1:0-18742 GCA_039917915.1 Thermoflexales bacterium | reverse complement strand
AGGGTGTGGACATTCGCGCCCGTTTCCCGGACGAGGTTCAACAGAAATTCACGCGCAACGGGTTGCTGCTCAGCGGTATACAGATAGTAGGGCTCGATCCGGAGCGAGGCAAAGAAGGTTTGATCGGCGAAAGTGGGCTGGACGGTTTCGCGGATCAGCGTCGCGCCGCGATGGATCCTGCCCAGGATGCGCCCGAACTGAGCGACGAGATCGAGCGACACCGCGCCGCCCAGGAGTTGATCCTTCCAATCCTCGATCGGCGGCGGCACCGCCCCCATCCCGACGATGTGATTGGCCTCATCCTCAAACACAAAGGTCGGGATGGTCCCTGCGGGCAGGAAGCGCGGCAGCCAGGTCAGGCCAAGCGCCTCGCGGTGAATCCGGCTGGGATCGCTGAACCAATCGACCTTGACCCGCAGTTTGGCCAGGGCCTGTTTGATCACCCAGGCCTCACCGGTCTGGCGTTGGACCAGCACCGTGCGATTGGACACGCCCCCGGGCAGATTTTGAATCGATGGTGTTTCATCGCCGCCCAAATACCCCTTGTCAACCAAGTAGGCGCGCAGATGCGGGTGGTCTTCAATGTCGAGGTCGCCCATCGCCGGACGGAGTCTACTCCGAATGGTTTGATTGTATAGTTTCACCGAACCCCGCACCCCATTCCTCAAACACGCGCCATGACCAATTCCTTCAACGGCCTCGGACTCAACCTCGGCAATCTCTCGCGCCTATCGAACGCGGAGTCGCGCTCGTGCTCGGCCGAGAACCCAACCGGCGCCAAGGGCCAGGGCGGCCGCCACATTGACCCCGGTCATGTCCCTTCGCGCGAGCTGGGACAGGGCTGGAAGGTGCGTCCATCCGTGGCCATCCAGCCTGGCGAAACCCTCACCCTCGCCGACATGGACGGCCCGGGCGCGATTCAGCAAATCTGGATGACGCCCACCGGCAACTACCGCTTTACGATTCTGCGCTTCTACTGGGATGGCGAAGCAACGCCATCGGTGGAAGTCCCCGTCGGCGATTTCTTCGCCAGCGCTTACACCAGCTTCAACACCTACCGCCCGCTCAACTCGCTTGCGGTGTGTGTCAATCCGGGCAACGCCTTCAACTGCTACTGGGAGATGCCTTTTCGGCGGCACTGCCGGATCACCCTGGAGAACATCGGCCCGGAGGAAATGTGGATCTACTACCAGGTGAACTACACCCTGACCGAAGTGCCGGCCGACGCCGCGTATTTCCACGCCCAGTTCCGGCGCGTCAATCCGCTCCCCTCCAAGGACGTCCACACCCTCCTCGACGGAGTCCGCGGACAGGGCCATTACGTTGGCACCTACATGGCCTGGCAGGTCAACAACAACGGCTGGTGGGGCGAGGGCGAGATCAAGTTTTACCTGGATGGCGATCTGCCCGGCGGCGTGGTCGGTCGCAACGTCCGGGAACACGGCGGCGATTGCTACCCGACCATCTGCGGCACTGGCACCGAGGACTACTTCTGCGGCTCGTATAACTTCGAGAACAAGGCGACGAAGCAGTACCAGGAGTTCTCGACCGCCTATGCCGGCCTGCCCCACATCGTCAGGCCCGACGGCGCCTATCAGGCCAACACCCGCTTCAGCCTGTACCGCTGGCATATCATGGACCCGGTGCGCTTCCGGCAGGATTTGGCCGTGACCATGCAGGCCCTGAGCTGGCGCGCCGGCCGGTCGTATCTGCCCAATCAGGATGACATTGCGTCGACCGCGTTCTGGTACCAAACCGAGCCGCACGCCGACTTCCCCAGCCTGCTTGGACGGAATGACCTCGAGATCATCTGACCGAATCGGTCCGTCGGCGTCCTCAAAACACATTGCTATTTCAATGAACCACCCAATCCGAGTCCGAAGTGCGCAACGCCAGCTCGCCCTGGTAGAAGGGCACGCCCGGCAATCCGACGAATTACATCTTCTGCTCGAAACTGGATCTGGAATACGTGGCCGGTTGGCCCTCGATCCTGCACTTCAATCGCGGCGACAGCCGGGACCTCTCGCTCAAGTGGAACATCTTCGGGATCAATGGCATACACCTGAGGATCGACCCATCAACCTACTGCTCGGGCAAGGCTGGCTACACCGGCACCCGCAACGTGGCCGTGAACGGGTCAGATGGCTTCAGCAATTTCATCTACCCGATGAACGCCCTCGAGTTCGGCTACGACGGATTCAAGATCGAGCTGTATATCCTCAACACCCAGGGCGAGACCGTCGGTTACAACGAGAAGTACTTCTGCGTGAATTAACGCATTCAGTTGTTCAGCGGGGCCGGGGCGCCCTGACGTCACCCATCACAACACGACTCGCCCACCCGGCAAAAGCATGAGGCGTTGATCCCGTCGTCGGCCCGGGCCAGGGCCAGATCGAGCCGCGGCTGCATAACCGCCGCCTCGGCGTGCTTGCCCAACGTATGCAGGCACTCGACGTAACCGTGCAGGCTCCAAACGTTATCCGGATGCTGCGACGGGCGCGACAGCGCGTCATCCAACCCGAGGTCGGACCGATACACCGGCTCAGCCTCCGCCGCCCGCCCCTGTTCGAGCAACAGCGCGCCCAGGGCATGCCGGGCCGGCTGCATCCACCCCCACGGTTCGTCATAGGGCAGGTTGTCGTCCAAGGCAACCGACTTGCGCAGGTGGGCGAAGGCCGCATCGTGATTGCCTTTGCGATATTCAACCTCGCCGTTCAGCATCTCAGCCGCGATCGCCAGGATGTCGATGCATTTGTTGTTGAAGATATAGCGCGTCTCAGGCACTTGGGCGAACGCCGCGGCAAACAGGGCCCGCTCGGCCTCCGCTTCAGGGACCCGCCCCCTGGCCGCGTGGGCGACGCCTTTTGCGTAATGCAGCATCGCCGTGGTTACGCAATACAGCCCGGGGTCGGCCGGGAGCGGCGCGTCGAGGATTTCCTGCCACTTTCCAAAGCGGACCAATGCGTGCAGACGCATCGGCACAAAGCCCTCCAGCCAGTCTGCCATCGGCGGCGAGTCGATCCGCAGGAGCTCCTCCGGCAGCGTCGCGACCAGCGCGTCGGCGGCCTCGATTGCCGGCCGGGACTGGCCCAGAAACATCGCGCAATACAGCTTGAAGTGATAGTTGTGGCAGCGATATAAGGTATAGAAGTTCCGCCCGCCCTCTTTGGCCAGATACTTGCGGTCCGCGGCGATGGCATTGCTGTTCGCGACGACCCCGGCGTAATAGTGGCCGCACAGCACGTCGAGGTGCGAGGGCATATGGCGCAGATGCCCGGCATCTGGGCACAGATCGCGCAAGGCGTCGCTGACGCGCAAGGCCTTCTCGGGATGGGGCGACATCTCAAGCGTGTGGATGTACATGTGCAGCACGCCGGGATTTGGCGAATCGGTGGACGCATCGATCTGGCCCAGCCCGCGCTCCAACACCTCGACCGCCTCGAGCGTGCTGGCTCCCTCGGCCGGCTGGCCAGTCTTGAGGTTCCACAACTGCCAGGGCGTGCGGTTGATCAGGGCCTCGGCGAACAGCGCGCACACGTCCAGGTCATTGGGGAAGGCCCGATACACCTCGCGCATTGCGGCAGCATAGGCGTCGTTCCAGGCCACAAACTCGGGCAGGCTGACCGGGGTGGCGGACTGGTAGCGTTTGTCGAGCGCGCGAATCAGGGCCTGCTCGGCCGACGTCGCGCCTGCCAGGTGGGCCAGCGCGTCGTCGGTGGCGCGCCGCGAGGTGACCACCGCCTCGATCAGCTCGTCCGGGGCGAAGGCCTCCCACTTCTTGTTGTAATTGCAGCCCGAAGCGTAAGCGATACCCCAGTAGGCCATCGCGCAGGCCGGATCGTGCTCGAGGGCCCGAAGAAAGCAGCGCACCGACTCCTCGTGGTTGTAGGCGTAGCACCACATCAGCCCACGGTCAAACCATACCTGCGCCTCGGGCGAGGTCGTGGTTACCGGGCGGGTGTGCGGGCCGAGATCAAAGTAGTCGTTCATCGTGCCTCCTGGGACCGATCTGTGCCCAACGATTATGGATGAACAGGCTCGTTTGCGGAACAGCGAAGATTCGCGTTTCAGTCCATAATTGCCCAACCCCGTTCACGGCCCGGCGGCGCAGGTCCGGGGATAACTGTCCATGCGATTGGAAAGCAGGAGATCACGTATGTCGTATCGTCATCTTGTCCGAATTGTGATCGCATGTGCGCTTGCCTGGGCCGCCGCGCCGCGCGACGCGGGCGCGCGGGCCAGTCTGCCCGCCCCCATGGGGGTTTGCGCAATTGCCGATACCCGCGCGCCCCAGCGCCCCAGCGCCACAATCTGGATCGTCCAGAACAACGCCGATAGCGGGGCGGGATCGTTGCGCCAGGCCGTGCTCAGCGCGGCGACCGGCGACACGATCGTCTTCTCGGCCTCGCTCACCGGCCAGATCATCACCCTCAGTTGCGGCGAGATCGCCGTCAACGCCAGCATCGCCATCAATGGCAGCGGCGCGCCCGGTGTCGCCGTCGATGGGGCCAGCGCGACCCGCATCTTCAACATCGGGCCCAACGCGCCGGTGACGCTCACCGCGCTCACCCTCCAGCGCGGATTTTCCGGCGGCGACGGCGGAGCGGTCACCGCGGGTGCCGGCAGTCCGCTGATCCTGACGAATGTCAGCGTGATCTCCAGCACGGCCGCCGGGGCAGGCGGGGGCGGAGGGATCTACGCCTCCGCCAGCGTCAGCGCCGCCGGCGGGCGCTTTCAGAACAATGCGTGCTCGGCCGTAAGCTGTTTCGGCGGCGGCCTGTCCGCGTCGACGCTGGTCATGACCGGGACGCGTTTCATTACCAATACATCCCGGTTCGGCGGAGGCGGCGCCAGTGCCAGCGTGTCGGCGGCGGTCGAAAATGGGCATTTCTCAGGGAATACCTGCGTGGTTGCCGGCTGCAGCGGCGGAGGGTTGCGCACGGTCACCCTGAACATGACGGGGACGACTTTCACCGACAATGCGGCATTGCAAACCGGCGGCGGCGCATATGTGGAAAGCGTTTCTTCGATCAAGGGCGGGCTCTTTCTGCGCAACCAGAGCGGGCTGCGCGGAGGTGGCGTGATGGCCGTCGCTTCATTGACCGTGGCCGGAACGGAATTCATCGCCAACCGGGCGGCCGCCGACGGGGGCGGGATCTATCTATCGGCCGGCGCGTTGTCGGTCACCAATTCCCTGTTCGCCCGGAACCATGCCGGCTCGGGCCGGGGCGCGGCCCTGGTTCTCGGCGCGTCTGGGGGCGGAACGCTGCGGCACTCGACCATCTCCAGCCCTACCCTGGCAAGCGGTTCGGCCGTGATTGCGCTGGTGGGCACACTCAACATCACCAACACGATCATCGCCAGCCACACCATCGGCATCAGTCGCACCACCGGCACGGTCAACGAGAACTTCAACCTGCTCTTTGCCAATGCCACCGATCGCGTGCCCGGCATTGCCACGGGCGCCAACACAGTGTATGGCGATCCGGCCTTCGCCCAGCCCGGCGCCGACAACTATCACCTCGCCGCCGCCAGCGCCGCCCGCGACAGCGGCGTCAACATCGGGATTGGAATTGACTTTGACGGTGATGCGCGGCCCATCGGACCGGGGTTCGATATCGGCTACGACGAGACCCCGTTGCGGCCGGCCTTCATACCGGTTGCGCTGAGGTAGGGCGATGGTTCCCGCAGTGCAGTTGACGAATCGCCTATCCCGTCCATAATCCTCACCCAGATGCGCCGTCGATCCTGATGCGCGCAATCGGGGGGATTTCATGAGCGACACGTATGCATTGGTGACCGGTTCATCGGGCGGGCTGGGCGCCGAGATTGCTTCCTGTCTCGTCCGCCTGCATGGCCGCAACGTGATTGTGAGCGGCCGCAGCGAGCAGCGCCTGCGCCCGGTTGTCGAGCGGCTGGCGAAAGAGAATCCGGCCATCAAGGCCATCGCCCTGCCGGCCGACCTGTCCGAGATGGATGGCGCGAGCCGGCTGTTTGCCCAGATCGCCGAACGCGGCCTCGTGGTCGACGAGCTGGTCAATAATGCCGGTGCAAGCGCGCCCGGCAGCGCCCTCGACCTCGACACGGGGGTTGTGCGATCCGAGATCGTCCTTGACTACATCTCCGGGGTAACCCTGACGATGCTGTTCCTCCAACACTTGCGCGAGCACGGCACCCAGGCCGGCCGGGTAATCCAGATCCTGTCGATGGCCGCCCGCTTCAACGCCATGCCAAACTTCGCTCATTACAACTCGGCCAAGAAGGCCTTTGACGCCTACACCAAGGGGGTCGAGTACGAGACCGGCCGGGCGGGCATCGCGGTTCAGTTTCACCGGGTCTACCCCGGCGCAATCTCGGGCACCAAGATCGCGACCAGCGGGATCACCGAGAAGAACAAGGGCATCGCGCTGTCGGCCGCCCAGGTCGCCGATGCCATCGTGCGCGCATCGCGCCAGGGCAAGCGCGTCATCATCCCCGGGTTCATCAACAAACTCGCCTACATCGCCGCGCCGATCATGCCGCAGTTCATCACTAACCGGGCCTTTTACAAAACGTACGGGAAGGGCTGAGGATTTCGATCGCGCTGATTGCGGAGGCCTCAGGACGATCACAGCCACAGCGCCGACACGGGGACTGCGAAGCGCCGCGGGCCAAAGGGCAGCACCGTATCCCCCGTGTACAACACAATGCCACCGGCGAAAGCGTCACCTGCCGCTGCGGCGAGCGCTTCCAGCCCCTTGAAATCAGCTCCATCCACCGTGCCAGCCGCCTTTACCTCGACACCGACGACCTTACCCACCCGCGACTGGAGCACGAAGTCCACTTCCCGGTGATCGTGGGTGCGGAAATGGAGGACTTGCGGGCGCAACCGGCTCCACGAGGCCAGCTTGATCAACTCCATCCCGACAAAATTCTCAATGAGCGGCCCGGCCATGGTCGGCACGCTGAGGATCCGTTTCAGACTCGTCTGATTCAAGTGCCCCATGACGCCCGTGTCAGTCATCAGCATCTTGGGCGCCTTCACCAGCCGGCTGCTCAGATTGCTTGACCATGGCTGGATGAGATGGATGAGATAGGTGGCCTGAAGCAGGGTCAAGTACCGATTGAGCGTTACGATCGGAATGCGCGCTGACCGCGACAAATCCGACACGTTGAGCGGTCCCGTTGCGCGGGCGGCGATCAAGGCCAGCAACAACGGCAAATCCGATAAACCCTGAATATTGGCCAGATCGCGCACATCGCGCTGAAGCAAGGTTGCCACGTAGGACTCAAACCAGTCGCCGCGTCGTTCCTCGGATCTGCGCTGCAACGCCTCGGGGAAGCCGCCGATCAACGCACGGCGCAACGTGTCGCCCCGATCAGCCTCCAGCTTTCGGATGGGAAAGTCGCCGGCAAACGCGGTTTCGACAAAATGACTGCCGGTCGCGCCGATTTCGGTCTGGGCGAGTGGCCACAGGGTGATGAGTTCGATGCGGCCGGTCAAAGACTCAGATAGCCGGGGGAGAAGCATGGCGTTTGCGGAGCCGGTCAACAGGAAGCGTCCCGGACGACGGTGCCGGTCCACCTCGGCCTTGATCGTCACGAACAATTCGGGCGCCCGTTGAATCTCGTCGAGGATGACATTCCGTCCGCGCAGCCCCGACAGAAAGCCGACAGGATCGTTCTTCGCCGACGCGAGCGTCGGGAGATCATCCAGGGTGAAATACTCAGCCGCGAATCCAGAGTCTGCAATCCGTTGGGAGAGCGTGCTCTTGCCAGTCTGACGCGCGCCCTGGATCAGCACCACGGGTGTGTCCCTCAGCGCATTCAACAGCCTGGGCGTTATGAGACGGTCATACATAGGCGACATCGCTCCGCGCGACGCCTTTCACCATGGACATCATTCGTAAATTTTACCACTGTATAGTTAAATTTACTTGCGCGAGGAGGGGGAGGCGCCTGGCCGTGAAGGTCCGTTGATTGCAGGGGCATCGAGCCGCCGCGATGCTGCGGAGGCCGTGGCCTGCGGCTACCCGCTGGATTCAGCGCACTATCCAATCGTTCCACTTGGAGGCAATCCCATGATCGTGCGCGTCTTTCGATGCCGGGTCCATCCCGAAAACCGAAGCAGTTCGAACTCTTCTTTCGGGGCAAGGCCGTCTCAAATGTGCGCGCCCACAAGGGCTTGATCTCGATCTTCTCGGGCGGCCCGATGGACGGCTCGTCTGACGCGTATCTGATGGTCTCGATCTGGAAGGACCTCGGCTCGCTTAAGGCCTTCACCGGCGAGAGCTGGCAGCAGCCCTAGATCGACCCGGCTGAAGCGGACCTGATCAGCGGGGTAACCCTGGAGCACTTCGAGGGCGGACAGGTATAGGCGTCATCGGCGAAAACCTCGCGGGAAGGCGCCAGCGACTCATCCCGGCATAGGCTTGCCGGCGCCTACTCGCGACGTTAGTCCGCCGCCAGTCCCCCCGTTGCGCATTTTCCGCGCTTCCCTATACTTTCTCGATATCGCTACGGGGTCACGCGAGCCGCCACACAGCGGCGCCGCGGAGGGGAGAGCATGAACGTTCACAAGTCCATACGAGGGGTGATTGCGGTTGGGATCGCGTTGCTGGGCACAGGCGCGCAGCCTGTGGCCCCGAGCGTCCTGGCCGGAAGCGGTGCCGGCGGTCTCACAGGCTGTATGTCATTCGCGCCGCCGCCCAACGGTCCCTTCTCGGTTGGAGACTCATACTCCGAGGCAGGGCTGACCCTGGTCGGACGGGAGTTTCACCACAGCGCCGGCTCGGACAGCAGCGCCGGCAAGGCCAGCAAGAGCGACTCGGCTCACGCCGGCGGCGCGCCGCCCGAAATGCAGTTGAATGACATCGTGGTCGAGACGAGCACGCTCTCACTCAACTTCACCAAGATCGAATTCAAGTATGCCGAATTGGGCGGCAACGTGAATCTTTCGATCAATGGAGAGCTGGCCATCTTCGACAACTTCGCCGACGTGAACGGGGCGATGTTGGGCGGAGCGCACATCGACGTGACTGGCGGAAATGGCCAGGACAGCGGCGACGTCACCATCTACGGCGCAATCTCCTCGTTCGGCATCGGCGGGCAGGAGTTGTGGATCGATGATCTGTGTTTTACAGACGCGGTCGATCCCATCGGGAACCAGCCGATACTCACCAAGAGCGACCTCGGCGATGCGCCGGACAGCGCCAATCATTTCGGATCGCCCTACGCCAACACCGCTTACGCCTTTCCGGCGATCGTGCTCGGAAAATTCCCGACGACCTTCGACCCTGCGACAGGGCCTCCGGCTCAGGGTCAGGGTCCCAAGCACCTCAGCATCGCCCACATGTGGCTGGGCGCGGCGGTGACCGCCGAGAGTGAGGCCGATCAGCCGCCCGACAGCGACGGGTTCACCAACATCCTGAATGGCGGCGCTGACCTGGCCGACATGGACCGGGCAGACGATGGCTGGCTCAACCGGTGGACGGCTGTCTTCACAGATTGCGAAACGACCGAGCTGGTGCTGCAGGTCACGCGCAGCAGCATGCCCCTGCCCGCGACGATGGGCAATCTCTTTCTGAACGTGTGGTTCGACGGGATGGGCGCCCAGAGCACCCAGCCCCGCGATGGCGATTGGCAGGACTTCAAGGATTGCGCGGGAACGCCGGGACTGCCACCCGGAGTCGCCCGCGAGTGGATCGTGCAGGACGCGCCGATCCCCATCATCCCGACCAACTCGGCCCAAGTCTTCACGATCACCACCAACCTGGTCCCGAACAACTCGCCCACTCTCACCCACTGGCTGCGTTTCAGCCTGAGCGAGCAGCAGGCCATCACGCGGACCAGCGCCGATGACGCGGATGGCCGGGGCCCGGCCAATGGCTTCCGGATGGGCGAGACCGAGGATTACCTCTACGAGTCGCCATCTCCCCCGCCCCCGCCCACGCCGGCCGCCAAGACCGACCTCGGCGACGCGCCCGACAACACCAATCACTGGGCCAGCACCAACACCGCCTACACCTTCCCGTCTCTTACCCCGGGCCGCTACCCCACCGTGTGGAACAGCGGGGTGGCCCTCGACCCGAGCGGGCCCAAACATCAAAACACCGTGATCGAAGGCATCCTCGGGATGAACATCACCCCCGAAGATGAGGCCGATATCGGCCCCGACGCGGACGTGGTCAACAACATCAAGACCGGCGGCATCGACAGCGCCAACTACGATCAGGCCGACGACGGCTGGCTAAACCCGAACACGCCATTCCCGAATTGCGGAACAACAACGTTGAAAGTTCGGGTGCGGCGCGGCCCGGCCGCGATCATGCCGACCATGATGCTCAACGTCTACTTCGACGGCAACCGCGATGGCGATTGGCAGGACATCGGCCAGTGCCCGCCCGACGCCACCGGCGTGTCGCCGCGAAGCTACGAATGGGTGGTTCAGAACTGGGTCGTGAACATGACCGGTATTCCGTTGGGCGGTTTCTTTGACTACAACGTACCCACCCGCCTGATCCTCAACACGGCGCCGACCCTCACCCACTGGGTGCGTTTCACCCTGAGTGATTCGCCCGCGGTCATCGACTCCGCGCTCGTGCCGCCGCGCGCGGACGGGCGCGGCCCGCAGCAGCCGGGCTTCTTCAAGAACGGCGAGACCGAGGATTACATCATCGATGGCCAGCATCCGCAGGGCCAGCCCGGCGTGCTGACCATCGCCAAGTGTGTCATCAACCCGTTTGGCGCGAACACGGCCGGCAAGGTTATCACCTACGTCATCGAGCTCCAGCACACCGGCGGGACGCTGGCCGCGACCACGACCCTGACCGACCCGCTGCCCGCGCAGGTGACGCCGGTTGGCCTGCCGATCGTCAGCAATCCGATCCCCAGCGCCGGGCCGCTGGTGGCCAGCCTGGCCGGCAACTTGATCACCTGGAATGGCTGGGTCAATCCAGGCGGCAAGATCCGGATCGAGCAGCCGGTGCGGGTGAAGCCCTGCTTTGGCAGCGGCACGAACGTGATCACCAACAAAGCCTACGCCTTGCAAACGGTGACGGCCGGCGGCGGCGTGATCTCGGATCAGGTCGACATCGACGAATTCTGTTCCAACGTGATTGTGTGGGGCGGCGGCGGAGTGACCTTTACCACTCACATCAATACGCCGTATGTGCTGCCCGGAGACATCATGAGCGTGAGTGTGACGTTCACCAATACCGCCTCCGGGCCGGCGCCGCTGCGGGTCAGCCTGAACGGCCTGCCACCGGGCCAGCCATACTTCAGCGCGCCCGAGGCCGAGGCCGCCGCGCGCGATAGCTGCCCCGGACCGACCGCCGAGTCCGTGATCGTGCCGGGCCAAAGCAGCGTTAAGCGGGTGTATCTCGTTCGCACTCCAAGAACCGTGGCGCTCGGCCTCTGGCAGCAGCCTGGCGACGTAGATGGAGATGGCACGTTTGACGCCGCCCTGCGGATGAGCTTCTTCGACATCTTCACCGAAGTCAATCTGGCCGCAGATCCAGATTCCGGCGCGGCCGAGTATGCCTGCCGCGCTGTGAAACTGACGGCCAACATCGTCCAGACCGATCTGGGCGACGCCCCCGACAGCAGCAACCACCCCGGCGCCGGCATGAGCGCATACCCCGGGCCGGTCGCCGCCAGCTTCCCGACCGTCTTCGATCCTGCGACGGGAACACCGAGCGGGCCGCGCCACTGGCGGCCCTGGCACTTCCACCTCGGCCCGCGGGTCAGCGTGGAGCGTGATGCGGACCTCTTCCCCGATCAGGATGCGCCGTTCACCAACCTGCGCCCGGCGGTCGATCAGAAAGATCTGGACAACTACGATGACGGCCTGGCGCTGGGCGCGCTCGCCCTCCAGAACTGCCAAGTCGCGACGATCCCGGTCCAGGTCTTCATCGACCCGATGGCCAAAACCTGGATGATCAGCAACACGCTGCAGGGCTATGTGAACGTGTGGCTCGACAGCAACCGTGACGGCGACTGGAATGACACCTACACCTGCCCGCCCGGGACCGCCGGTCCCGGGCCCTTCGCCCTCGACCACATCGTCATCAACCACCCGATCAATCCAGCCGGGTTGGCAATTGGGCCGAACACAATCTTTGTGCCGGCCGGACGCGTGAACTGGACCGGTAACGCGCCTGCCTGGCTGCGCGTCACGTTGACCACCCAGCCAATCAGCCTGCCCCTGAGCGCCAGCCTGGGCGGCGGCACGGTGAACTTCAGCGACGGCCGGGGCGAGAACTACCGCCTGGGCGAGACCGAAGACTATCTGTACCGCGATCCGGCGGCGCAGCCCAACGGCACGGTTGACGTCCAAATCACGAAGAATGGCGCCCAGGTGCGCACCATTGGCGCGCCCGTCACGCCCACCCAGAACCAACCCGATCCGGCCAGCATGCTGTGCTGTCTGGACGACGATTCCGATGACGATGGCGTGCCGGACACCGCCATCACATTGTGGTCGATGGAGTTCAGCAACAAGGGCACTGACACAACCACGAAGACCATTCGGATCCGCGAGAGCCCGACCCTCGGCTGGTCCGTCGCGCGGGCGGTCGTCGTCCGGCCAGATGGGACCCAGGATACCGGCGGCTTCACTCCTGACCGCAAGGGCTGGGACGGCACGATCAAGGGCAGCGGCGTGTATCGGATGCTGATGGCGATGACCCGGACCGTGATGGCGGAAACGGAAATCGTCACCAACACAGTGACCATTACCGCGACCGGCGACACCGATCCCGCCAACAACGACGCCAGCGCGGTCATCGTTGTGCAGGGTGAACTGCAGACCCCCTTGCTGACGGGCCCGGGCAATGGTTCGATCTGCACCGGGACCTTCACCGTAACGGGCTGGGCCAACCCTGGCGCGCTGGTGCGGCTGTTTATCGACGGCGCCGAGATCCTCAGCGCAACGTCGCCGCTGGCGGGCAACTGGGCGTTCCCGGTCAGCGGGCTGGCCAATGGCATGCGCATCCTGAGCGCGACCGCCCAGGCGGGCGTGGTCGTGCTGGCCTCGGCCGACATGAAGGTGTTTGTCGATGACAGCCTGTCCTACTCGCCGCTCAGCCTGAGCTTCACCGATCCGGGCGGCACCTCGCATCGCCCGGTCGATGCGAACGGGCGCACCGATGACGGCGGCTGGGTGCTCAATCTGCATCCCTTCACGACCTACACGATCAGCGTGCGCACGTGCTGCCGGAATGATCCGAACGCGGCGATCACGATCCGCTTCGGGCCCACTGGCACCGTGACGCTGACCGATCCGGACTTCGATGGCCTGTTCGAGGGTGTCTACACGACCGGCATGCGCACATCCCTGAACATGGTGATTTCGGTCACCTGTTTCGGCATCATCAGAAGCAGCGATGGCACGGTCTTGATCGACCCGTTCGGGTATGTCACCGACATCAACACCAGCGCGCTTCTGAGCGGGGCGACGGTGACCAACTACGAGCTGCAAGGCATGCTCTACAACCCGTGGAACGCTCCGGCGTATGGGCAGATCAATCCGCAGGTCACCCTGGCGGATGGGTTCTACAGCTTCTTCACCCCGCCCGGGACGTATCAAATCGGGGTGACCCGGGCCGGCTACCAGAGCCACCGAAGCGCCGACATCGTGGTCACCAACGCCCTGGTGCGCTATGACGTGGCGCTAACCCCAATGCCGAGTGGGCCGGTCACACAGCATGTTCTGCTGCTTGAGAGCGGGCCGTCTCCCCAGGTCGTGCGGGTCAAGCCGGGGAGCGTGGTCCAGTTCACCAACTTAACCGTGCGCGAGAGCCCAACCCGTTGTTGCCGCGGGGGCAACCCGTATCGTCCCGAAGGCACGACCGCCTGGGACGGCGGCATGCTGGCGGCGGGCGAGAGCTTCAGCGTGGTCTTCGATGAACTCGGCGTATTCGAGTATGAAGATGGCCTGGGCGGCGGGGTAATCGTCGTCGATCTGGGCGGGACGGCGTTCCTGCCGATGGTGCGGCGCTAGAGAGCAGGGGGCAGACTGAATGATGAACCAGAGTAGAACTCTCGAGCTTGGCGCAGCCAGGGTGACGATCATCAATATTGGCGACGTGGCCGCGGCCCTGCGGGATTGGATTACTCTGCCCGAGACCGAGCGCCCGCCCGACCACGCCGAAGTCTTTGGGCGTCCGATTCAGGTCCCCCATCAGTGCGTCCACATCGCGCTGAACGGGCGCTCCATCCTCGTCGACGCCGGGCGGATGGTCCCGCCCGGCGCGCCGCCTTTCGATCCGGAGGCGACCCGCCTGTCTTCCGGCCTCGCGATGGCCGGCGCGCGGCCGGAAGACATCACCGACCTCGTCATCACCCACACCCACTGGGATCACTACAACGCGACGACGATCGCGCGGAATGGCGGCGGCTTTGAAGCGCGCTTCCCAAACGCCAGGGTATTCCTGGGCCGGCCGGACTGGGAGGTCGCCCTGCGCGGCGCGGCGTGGCAGAACCCCGACAGCCTGGAGCGCACAACGCTCGGAGTGCTCCATGAGGCGGGGCTGCTCACGCCGGTGGAGGGCGATCTCGATCTCGATCACGGCATCAAGATCGTCGCTGCGCCAGGCGAGTCGCCCGGGCATCAGATGTTGCGCATCCGCACCAACGGCTACAGCCTGTTCTGCGTGGGCGATCTGTATCACCACACGCTGGAGGTCGAGCGCCCGGCGTGGATGGTGGACTGGGCTGAGGCGGTCTCGAACCAGGCCAGCCGGGCGGCGTTCGCCCGCGAGGCGCTGGCGGCCAATGCGCTTCTAATCGCCGCGCATATCCCGGGCGTCGGGAGGCTGCATCAAGCGGACGCGGGCGTGACGTGGGTGGCGGTATAGCGCTCGCGGGCGCGCCGGCCTGGGGAATGGGACCCGGTCTAGCGATATGCGACAAAAAACAGGCGCATAAACGGGAAGATGCGTTTGCCATCCGCCCGCACGGGAAAGGCGGCGTCGACCCTTTCGCGCAGTTGAGCCTCAAAGGCGGCGCGCGCGTCGGCGCTCGCCAGCGCATCGAGAAACGGGCGCAGGCTTGTCGCGCGAATCCACTCCAGGATCGCGTCGGGGCCGGCCATCACATGCATGTATTCGGTCACCCACAGATCGAGGCGCGGGCTGAGCGGGGCGAGCAGATCGTAGTACGTCTCGCTGCTCTCGATCGCCGTCGCGTTGCGGGCGGCACCCATGCGCTCGCGCCAGGCTGGATCGTCGGCGGTGGCCAGGATCAGTTTGCGGACCGCCATCTTGCCCGAGTGCGGCATCTGCACCGCCAATGCGCCCCGTCGGCCACCTGGGATTCCAGTCGCTGGTCATGGATAGGTGACCCGGTCAACCCTAAGGGTTAACCGGTTTAGCGCGTCGGCGGTGTTCCGGTCACGGGGCCGCCAAGGCTCAGTCGCTAACCGGCGATGAGCTGCTGCTTCTCAGCATCGCCTAGCTTTGCGCACGGATGCATCATCGCATAATCGGCAGGCGGCATCGTCCCGTTGCGGATCCGCATGCCCATGTCCTGGCCCAGGTTCGCCCGACGAAAGGCCGGAAGCGCGTCGAGCTCGGATAGATTGAAATCACCGCGGGCCGTGGTCACATGCGAAGCCAGCAGCCAGGACCCGGGCGCCACGCCGGCGTACCACGGGTAGATGGTCTCGTTGCTGTCGCAATCCATGCAGGCGCGATAGGCCAGATCGCGGGTCTGGGCCGAGTCCCAGGCGATGGCAGTCTTCACCGGTGGATTCGTCCGCGCCACCGGCACGAGCTGGCCGACGAGCAGGACGGCGACGCCCAGCAGCGCCGATGCGCCAAGGGCCCGGCCCGTCTCACGGCCGTAGCTCGGCGTCATGGGCGCGCCCGCAACAATGACGCGTTGCTCACAGGAGGTGTTGAAGCCCGCCACGAACGGTGATGCGGCGACCTCCTGCCGCGGGCAGTATTCCGCGGGGCGGACGGACGCGTCAAGGGGGCATACCCTTGACCCGTCCGCCACCCCGCAACATGCTCCGCGAACAGAACGCCGCTCGCAAAATGTCGCGCAGGCCGGCGCATGGCTCATCCAAAAAACTCAGATCACGACCACAATCCCGTTCGCAATTCTGCCCTCCGCCAAGGTCGGGGGTGGGTCAATCTCAGGGTAATAACCCTGGGTCAGTCTGGGGTAATAACGACACTGGGCGATGACCGCGGCAACGACGGTCGCCAGCGCGGCCAGCACGCCCAAACCGCCCGTGACGAGCAGGCCGATCGTGGCCGCCCGCCTGGCCTTGGGCCCAAGCGGGGTGCGCCATGCCGCGATGGTCACCGACACGGCCGTGAGGACAGCGCCGGCGCCGATCCACACGTTGATGAAGTTGCCGACCGTCCCGATGTTGGACGCGATCAGGAGCGCGCCCACGATCGTGAAGCCGGCAAACCAGGCCGGCAGCGCATTTGGGATCTTGGCCAGCAGGTTCGGCGCGGGCTGAAGCGCGCTATTCACCGCAATAAGCAGGCTGACCAGAATCAGCGCGACCAGGGCCACGGCCCCGACGATCTGCCCTGCGCTCTGGGCAGTGCCAAAGGCGGGAGCGCTGCGATATGCAAAACGGAGGAAGCCACCCACCAACAACGTGACGGCGAAGGCGGCCCCAAACAGAATGGCGACGCCGATGGAGAGCGTGAGACGGGATGACTTCATGGGCTGGAAGTATGGGCACGATTACCAAAGCGGGCGAGCGGATGCGGCCGCTCTCGGCCTTAACTCAGACTTGTATTGCACGAGCGACACCCGTCGCTTCCATCAGAGACGTGAGAACCTCCCGCTTGGGAGGTTCTTTCGTTTTCCAGCGTTTCCTTGAGCATGCGATGTTTCTGGGCCAGGGCGGCCTTTGACCAGACCGCATGAAAAATGATCATCTGCTCGCCGGTCTTGACCACTTGATCGCGGTCCGAGACTACCAAGCTTGTTATGTCACGGAGCAGGTTCTGGGCCATGTCCTCGGCGACCACCTTCGCCCCGCAAAGCTCCGTTCAGCGCCGTGTTCGAACGCTTTGGCATCCGCCCGCCCGAGATCGAGCCCGTGGAGAGGTCTGAGAAGCTCAACTACTCGACGGTCAACAGGGCCTCCGGCCGGTCCACCCTGAGGAAGCGGGTCTGCGAATGCGACACGCCTAAAATCGCTCGCGTTGGGCGTCAGGTCCAACCCTGCTGCGGTCCCTGCAACCGGCTTGCCGGCCTTTAACTCAACTGAACCGCTTAGGTCGAAATTGTTTATGCAGATTCGTGCCGCACGCCCGATCGCCCCTCGTTTTAGGCATTTTTCCGGAGAACGGGAGAAGGCGAGAACCCCTTTCGCTCCCTTTCTCCCGTTCTACTGTCGAATTCCATTGCTCGCGAGGGTCTCGGCGTGGTTTCTGACGCGCTGACGTTGACTTTGCAGGAGCATGGAGTCCACGCTTGGATCCATTGACATCGAGGGCGATGTGTGTTAGATTTGCTTAGTTTTGAATATATATGACTATATTTCACAATTTTGTACCGTGCGTGATCAGGAGCACTTATGGCTGATGCTAAACCAGCGAAGGACTGGCTTGGTTTGGGGGGGACGGCCGAGTACTTGGGGGTGCATCCAGTAACCTTGCGACGTTGGGCCGACGCGGGTCAGATCAGCTATATGCGCACGGCTGGCGGTCACCGGCGATTTACGCTATCCGAAGTCAAACGCTTTGCATCGGAGCGCCAACAATTAACCGTAAAACCCGGAACAGAACGCGTATGGGCAGACACAGCCCTCGTCCGTACGCAAGAAGTGGTAAGAGACCATCGGAATGCGCCCTGGATGCAGGCTTATGGTGAGCATGATCGCGAACAAAGCCGCTTACTCGGCCGGCGACTGATGGCGATTATTCTGCAGTACATAACGTCTGACGCCCATGACGAGGTGCTTCTCGACGAGGCGCGTTCTATCGGCGAACAATATGCGGTGGGTGCAATCGCACACGGCCTTTCAATTAGTTCCGTTCTTGAGGCGACGATGACTTACCGCGATGCCATGTTCGAGTCTGCTCTCCTGGTCCCCGAAGTCACGCGCAATTCATCCGAGAGCAACGCGCGGCTCTTGAAAAGTATTAACACGATTCTGAATGCTGTGCAACTCTCCGTGGCGAGCACATACGAGAGATCTGGCAAGCAATGACGATCCTGTGCCTGGGTCTATCCTTCCGGACGGCGTCGATAGAGTTGCGCGAGCAATTGTCGCTGTCTCGCTCGGCGGCGCAGTCGACGCTAGAGCGGTGTTGTGGTTGGCGCGACAGCCATTTGAGCCTGGAAGCGGAACTGGCTGTTCTGTCGACGTGCAATCGCCTGGAACTCTATCTGGCGGCGAAAGATCTTCCGATCGATCAGGCAGCCAGCGCAATGATGGGTTTCATTGCTGACTGCCACGGTATTGCTGTTGCGGCCGTCGAATCCCACCTGTATCGCCACGATCAGCTGGACGCAGTCCATCATCTATGCGAAGTAGCGGCGGGTCTCGACTCGATGGTGTTGGGTGAATCGCAGATCCTGGGCCAGGTCGGCGAGGCGATCGAGCTATCCTTGCGCGAAAGGGCTGCCGGCACTGTGCTGTCCAATTTGTTCCGTATCGCCGTCCGCGCCGGCAAACGTGCCCAGACGGAAACAACGATCGGCCGGAATTCGGTCAGCGTAGGTTCGGCGGCTGTAAAAAGGGCCGAACAGGAGATCGGCCATGCAGCACTCCGGGATGCAAAGG
>JBDSIP010000366.1:0-7111 GCA_039917915.1 Thermoflexales bacterium | reverse complement strand
GCGCATTCCCGCCCGCGCGGCGTGGGCGGCCAGTGACGCGCCGGCGTTGCCGGAGGAGTCATCGACGACCGCGGTCACGCCCTGGGCGGCCAGGTGGTTGACCATGACAGTTGTGCCGCGATCCTTGAAGGACCCCGTCGGCATCATGAACTCGAGCTTGAAGGTGATCGGCCGGCCCGCAATCCGCAGATCGAGCAGCGGCGTCCAGCCCACGCCCATCCTAAAAAGAGGTTGTTCTTGGCCGAGGCCAAAAAGCCGCCGGTAGCGCCATACCGAAAAATCCTCCTGCTCGATCAGGGCCGGGTTGAAGGCAGTCTGCTCAATGGGTTCCCATGCGCCGCCACATAAACAACGCCAGACAGAAGGGTGGGGGTTCGCAAATGCGCCGCACACAGAGCACCTGACGTTCATCCGTCCATTATCCCAATAACATCTGGCGAGATCACAATCCCCGCGCTTCGCGCGGGGATTGTGATCTCGCCTATGTTTCAGAGTCAGCGCAGCTTGCCAAACTGATAACTCAAATCATTCCAGCGCAACTTGTCCTTGAATTCATCTACCCGGGTGGAGGCGTCGATGAGCAGGAACTCGATCCCGGCCATTTCCGCGAAGTCGCGCAGATGCTCCGCCGTGATGGTGTATCCAAAACTGGTATGGTGCGCGCCGCCGGCATAGATCCAGGCCGCCGCGGCCACTTTCAAGTTCGGGCGGGGCCGCCATAGCGCGCGCGCCACCGGCAGTTTGGGCAGCGGAGCTTCGGTCGGCACAACATCCACTTCATTTGCCACCATGCGAAAGCGATTGCCCATGTCCATGATGGACGCGCCGATCGCGGGACCGGTCCTGGCGTCGAAGACAAGGCGCACAGGGTCGGCCTTGCCGCCAATCGAGAGCGGATGAAGTTCGAGCCGCGGTTTGCCGGCCGCGATCGACTCGCAGATCTCCAGCATGTGGGCGCCGAGCACCTTGTCGCCGTTGGCGCTGACGTGGTAGGTGTAATCCTCCATAAACGTGACGCCCCCGTTCAAGCCGGCGTCCATCACTTTCATGGCCCGCACGAGCGCGGCCGTCTTCCAATCGCCTTCGGCGCCAAACCCGTAGCCATCGCGCATGAGACGCTGGACGGCAAGCCCCGGCAATTGGGCCAGCCCGTGCAGATCCTCGAACGTCGTGGTGAAGCCCTTGAAGTTGCCTGCGCTCAGGAAGTCGCGCAGGCCAACTTCGATGCGCGCGCCCTCGCGCAGCGCGGCATGCCGCTCGGCGCCGGGGCGAAGCGCCGGGGCAACGTCATACTCATCGAGGTAGGCTTGGATCGTCCGATCGACATCCGGCTCGGCGGCGGCATGCATTACTTTGACGAGGTCGCCCAAGCCATAGCCGTTCACCGAGTAGCCGAACTGGATCTGGGCCTGAACCTTGTCGCCTTCCGTCACCGCCACGTCCCGCATGTTGTCGCCAAAGCGCGCAAACTTCGCCCCCTGCCAGTCCGCCCACGCTGCCGCCGCGCGCGTCCAGGCGCCGATTTCGGCCTGCGCATCGGCGTCGCTCCAGTGGCCGACCACGACTTTGCGGTCGAGCCGCATTCGGCTGGCAATGAATCCAAACTCGCGGTCGCCGTGGGCCGACTGGTTCAGGTTCATGAAGTCCATGTCGATCTCGGACCACGGGATCTCGCGATTGAATTGCGTGTGCAGATGCAGTAAGGGCTTCTTGAGCAGGCTCAGGCCCGCGATCCACATCTTGGCCGGGGAAAACGTGTGCATCCAGGTGACAAGGCCAATGCAATTGGCAGCGGCGTTGGCCTCCAGGCACAGCTCGCGGATCGCGTCGGCTGTGGTCAGGACAGGCTTGAAAACCACCCGCGTCGGAACATGAGTCGATGCATCCAGATGCGCGGCGATGGCGCGGGAGTGCTCGGCCACGGCCTCAAGTGTCTTTGGACCATACAGGTGCTGTGTGCCGGTCACAAACCACACTTCACTTTGCTTCAGGTCGATCATAAACATTACTCCTTTATTGCGGCGTCGTTGTCCTGACCATAGTAGGCATTAGCGCCGTGTTTTCTGAGATAGTGCTTGTCCAATAGCTCCGGTTGCATGGGCGAAATGCCCGGATCAAGCAACAGGGTCTGGAAATTCATAAACGCGAGCTCCTCCAGGACCACGGCATTGTGGACGGCGGCCAACGGCTCGGCGCCCCACACAAAAGGGCCATGGCTGTACACGAGCACGGCGGGGACGGCGTCAGGATCCTTTCCCTGGAAAGTTTCCCGGATCACGCGCCCTGTCTCTTTTTCGTATTCGCCTTGAATCTCGGCCTTTGTCATCTTGCTGGTGCACGGAATCTCACCGTGGAAATAGTCGGCATGCGTTGTGCCGAGCGCCATGATGCCGCGCCCTGCCTGCGCAAAACTCGTCGTCCAGCGGCTGTGGGTGTGAACGACGCCGCCGATGTTGGCGAACGCCTTATACAACTCGAGGTGTGTTGGCGTGTCGGAGGATGGTTTCAACTTTCCCTCCACAACCTGGCCTGTTTCCAGTCGCAGCACGACCATGTCCTCGGCTTTCAGCACATCGTAGGGAACCCCGGAGGGTTTGATAACCACCAACCCACGCGCCCGGTCGATGCCCGAAACATTGCCAAAGGTGAAGGTGATCAGTCCATGCTTGGGAAGCAGGAGATTCGCCTGAAACACTCGTTCTTTCAATGGTTCCAGCATGGGTTTACCTCAATCCATCCACCGCGGCGCGTTCGATGCCAAGACCGGACTTGTAACGCTTCATAAAGGCCGCAAAGCCGTCCACGTCGTCTTTTGCGGGCGAAACTGTTGTCCCGTGTTCTCCAGCGAACACCTTGTCTGAAAGATAGGCTTCCAGCGGTTCACCGTCGGATTTATGTAGCCGATAAGCAGCCAGCAGGGCCATCCCCCATGCGCCGCCCTCTCCGGCGGTTGCCATCACCGAAACCGGGACCTTCATCGCCGCGGCCATCATCTTCTGGCCGACTTCGGGCGTTTTGAAGAATCCGCCATGGCCAAGAAGTTGGTCGAGCCTTACGTGTTCATCCTCGAACAGGATATCCATGCCGATCCTCAGCGCGCCGAGAGAAGCGAACAGGTGCGTGCGCATGAAATTCGCCAGGGTGAATCGGCTTGAGGGGGTGCGCACAAAGAGCGGACGGCCCTCTTCGAGGTGGGTGATATGTTCGCCGGACACGTAGTTATAGGCCAGCAATCCCCCGCCATCCGCATCGGCACCCAGCGCCTGCTGGTACAGCGTTTCGAACAGCTTCGCCTGGCTGACCTCAACTCCCAGCGCCCGTGAAAATTCGCCGAACAACTCGACCCATGCGTTCAGGTCGGAGGTGCAATTGTTGCTGTGCACCATGGCCACGGGCTTGCCGCTGGGCGTCGTGACCATGTCGATTTCGGGATGCAGCTTCGACAGCGCTTTTTCCAGCACCAGCATCGCAAAGACGGAAGTCCCGGCCGATACGTTTCCTGTCCGCTCCGCCACGCTGTTGGTAGCGACCATGCCCGTGCCGGCGTCGCCTTCAGGCGGGCAGAGCGGAATCCCGGCGCGCAGCTTGCCGCCTGGGTCGAGCAGGCGGGCCCCTGCGCCGCTCAGCGCGCCTGCGGCATCGCCCGCCACAAGGACCCTGGGCAGAATGTCTTCCAGCTTCCACGAGATGTTTCTCGAGGCGAGTTGGGCGTTGAAGAGCCCGAGCATGCGTTTGTCAAAGTCGTTGGTCACGCTGTCAATGGGGAACACGCCCGAGGCTTCGCCGACCCCCATGACGTTTTGTCCCGTGAGTTGCCAATGCACGTAAGCCGCCAGGGTGGTGATGTGATGAATGTCTTTGACGTGGGCTTCCTGGTTGAGGATGGCCTGATGCAGATGGGCAATGCTCCAGCGTTGGGGGATGTTGAAGCCGAATAGCTCAGTCAGTTCTGCGGCCGCCTGCCCGGTGATGGTGTTGCGCCAGGTGCGGAACGGGACGAGCAGCCTGCCGTTTTTGTCGAATACCAGGTAACCGTGCATCATGCCGCTAATGCCAAGCGCAGCGACCCCCTCGAGCGAGACCTGATACCGAACCTCCAACTCGCGGCTCAACTGGCGGATACAGTCCTGCAAGCCCGTCCAGACTTCTTCGAGTGAATAGGTCCAAATGCCGTTTTCATAGCGGTTTTCCCATGCATGACCTCCGGATGCGATCGGCTCGTGCTGCGCGTCGATCAACACCGCCTTGATGCGGGTGGAACCGAACTCGATGCCGAGGACAGCCTTGCCGCTGGCGATGGCGTTTCGAAGGTCGTTTTGGTCCATGCTGATCTCCTCCAGGGTGAAGCCGCTGGCCGAAACTATACCTGCCGCGAAAGTGGCTGTACATGGGTGTCGAGATCACCCGCCCCGCGCGTCGCGCGGGGCAGGTGATCTCGACACAAAGACACTCAATGACTCGAGGACCTGATCAAGCCATCACTGGCCGGAACTTGTAGCCATACACCAGCATGCCCCGATCGCCGTCCTCGCGCAACACCCGGGTGACCATCTCGACCGGCATGCCGATTGAAACGTCCTTGTCATCAATATCGGTCAACTGGGCTGAAACCAGGGGGCCTTCGGCCAGGCGGATCATCGCAACCGTGAACGGGGTCGCCTTTTCGTAGCCCGCGGCTGCCTGATAGACCGTGCTGTACGAGTAGACCTCGCCCACGCCGCTAAAGGCGAACGGCGTCTTGGCTTCCTTCTCACACGTCGGGCACACATCCCGCGGGGGGAATATCTTGCCGTTGCAATTCGGGCAGACCTCGCCCACGAGCTGATAGCGCTGCCGGGTCGTTCTCCAATATCGCGCAACTTCCATGATGTCCGTACTCCTGGGAGCCCTGGGGCTCCGCATTGCCTAAGAATTCCTTACAAAACCCATTTCCGGGGGATATCGCCTCCGGAGCGGATTCTGTTCGTGACCCTAAAGTCCCTCGAGAATCGTGGTGACGACCGTGCCGCCCGTCCCGCCGATGTTTTGGGCCATCCCCAGCCGGGCATTGGCCACTTGATTGACGCCCGCGTCGCCGCGCATCTGTTGAGCGACCTCGACGATTTGATACAACCCCGCGGCGCCGACCGGATTGCCGCGCGCCTTGAGCCCGCCCATCGTGGTGATGGGGATCCGTCCGCGCAGCCCGATCTCGCCGTTCTGGGCCAGCCGCACGCCGCCGCCGCGGGGCGCAAAGCCGCAAGCCTCGAGCGACAACGCGCTTAGAATCGTGAAAGCGTCATGGGTCTCGAGCAGATCGATGTCATCCGGCCCGAGACCCGCCGCCGCAAACGCTTTCTGAGCGCTGATTGCGGCCGCTTCGAGATACAGCGGATCCCGCCGGTCATGGGCGGCGACAGTGTCGGTGGCTACCGCGCTGGCTCGGATTCGGACCGGTTTGTCGCTGAATTCGCGGGCGATCGCGGTCGGCGCCAGAATGACGCAGGCAGCCCCGTCGGCGGCCGGCGCTGAATCGAACATGCTGATCGGATCGGCGATCGGTTTGGCTTCGTTGAAGAGCCGGGCCGAGATCGGCGAGCGATACATCGCGTTTGGATTGCCGGCCGCGTTGGCATGGGCCGTGATCGCGAAGTTGGCGAAGTCCTCGCGCTTGAAGCCGTGCTCGTGCATGTAGCGCCGCATCAGCAGCGCGCCCACGCCCATGTGGGTCAGGCCCTGCATCGCCTCGTAGTCGGCGTCCACGCCCATCGACATGGCTGCTGTCACGGTCTCGGGGGCGTGATCGGTCATCTTTTCAACGCCGACAACCGCAACGATGTCAGCCAACCCGCCGGCCACCATCGCGTATCCGACCCGCAGCGCGGCCGCGCCGCTCGCGCAGGCGGCTTCGATCTTGATCGCCTCAATCCCGCGCAGCCCGGCAAAATCGGCGATCAACGCCGCGATATGCTCCTGCCCGGTGAGGTGCCCCGACAACATATTGCCGACATACAACGCCTCGACCCGCTCGGCTTTGGCGTCTTTGAGAGCCGCCTCCAGCGCGCGAAACCCGAGTTCGCGCAGGCTGGTCTCCCAGTGCTCTCCCACGGGCGTTTGCCCGAGGCCGACGATGCTTACATCCCGCATGATTGTTCTGTGCTCGTGCGCGTCTTGCGCTTAGTTGAGTTTGTAGTAGCCCTTCAGCCGGGTGTACATGGCGTAATCGATGAGCTTGCGCCGCTCGACGTAGGCTCGGGTGCTGACAGCGCCGCGCGGCTCGCTTGCCCGCAGCATGCGAATCGAGAAAGCGTCGCTTCCGGCCCCGCTCCCGAATGACGTGACCAGGATCCGCTCGCCCGGTTTGGCGATGTCGAGAATCGCGGTCAGGCCGATCATGCATGAACCGGCATAGACGTTGCCGATATCGTTGACAAGCATGCCGGTCTTCATCTGATCGCGCGTGAAGCCCAATTCCTCGCCGGCCTTCAGGGGGAATTTTGTGTTGGGCTGGTGGCACACGAAGTAGTTGAAGTCCTTGCTGGTCAGCCCCATCTCGGACATCAGCTTGCTGGTGGCGCTAGTGACGTGATGGAAGTAGGCCGGCTCGCCGGTAAAGCGCCCGGCGTGCTCGGGGAACTTCTCGTACTGCCGGCGCCAAAAGTCGGGCGTGTCGGTCACATAGGAGAGGGAAGCTTCGACTTCAGCGATCGCCTCGTCAGCGGCGCCGAGCACGAAGGCCGCGCCGCCCGCTCCGGCGGTGTATTCAAGCGCGTCGCCCGGGCGGCCCTGCGCAGCGTCCATCCCGATCGCCATGGCATAGCGGGTCATCCCGCTGGCGACAAAGCCGATTGACGCCTGAAACGCTTCGGTCCCGGCTTTGCAGGCAAACTGCCAGTCAGCAGCCTGGGTGTAGGGGGTTGCCCCAATCGCCTCGGCCACGATCGTGCTGGTGGGCTTGACGGCATACGGGTGGCTCTCGCTGCCTACCCACACCGCGCCGATGTCCTGCGGCTCAACCCCGGAGCGCTTGAGGGCATTCCGGGCGGCCTCGATGCTCATCGTCGCCACGTCCTCGTCGATGCCGTTCACCGACTTCTCGCGGACTGGAACGGGAGAATTACCGTCCGTCCAA
>JBDSIP010000365.1:0-3810 GCA_039917915.1 Thermoflexales bacterium | reverse complement strand
GAAGCGATACCGCCGGAAACGTAACGCCAGGCGCCAACGTGGCGTTGGGCGAAGCGACGCCCCCGGAAACGTAGCGCCAGGCGCCAACGTGGCGTTGAGCAAAGCGATCCCGTGGAGACGAATCGCGCACCCTCTCCCTACTCTACGCCTACGCTAATGCTGGCCGATACAATAGGGCAGTTACCGTACCGAACTCCCGCTGCCATGCCCTGCCCGTTGTCCGGGCCACGCATGCGCGGCCGCGCACGCTGATATGTTCAAAAACCTACTCACCAAAATCGTCGGCTCGGAAAGCGAAAAGGCCCTGGCCAAACTGAGCGGCCTGGCCGACGCTTGCGCCCGCCTCGAGCCCGAATTCCAGAAACTGACCGACGCCGAGCTCACGGCCAAAACCGCCGAGTTCCGGGCGCGCCTGAACGAGGGCGAGATCCTCGACCAGCTCATGCCCGAGGCATTCGCCACCGTGCGCGAGGCCGCCCGGCGCGTGACCGGGATGCGCCACTACGACGTCCAGCTCGTCGGTGGCGCGCTGCTGCACCAGGGCAGAATCGCCGAGATGCGCACCGGCGAAGGCAAAACCCTGGTCGCCACCCTGCCCCTGTATCTCAACGCCCTGGCCGGCCTCGGAGCGCATCTGGTTACCCAGAACGACTATCTGGCCAAGCGCGACGCCCAGTGGATGGGCGCGGTCTATCACCTCCTGGGCATGAGCACCGGCATCCTGCAGAGCTCGGGCGAGGGCCGGCCCGATGACTCGACCTATGTCTACGACCCGGACTATCCGTCCCGCGATGACCGCTTCCTGCGCCTGCGCCCGGTCCGCCGGCGCGAAGCTTATCTGTGCGATATCACCTACGGCACGAACAACGAATACGGCTTCGACTACCTGCGCGACAACATGACCCAGGAGCTAAGCGAGTGCTCGCAGCGGGTGGACGAAACCGGCCAGCCTCTGCTGCACTTCGCCGTTATCGACGAGGTCGACAACCTGCTCATCGACGAAGCCCGCACCCCTCTGATCATTTCCGGCCCGGCCGATGAGCCCTCGCCGCTCTACAAGCGCTTCGCCGAGCTCGTCACCCGCCTCACCCCCAGCGTCAAGAACGACTTCAAGGAGGCCGACGGCGACTACATCGTCGAGGCCCGCTCCAAGAACGTCACCCTGACCGAGGAGGGCGTCAACCGGATCGAAAAGTGGCTGGGAATCTCGAACCTGTACGCGACCGAGCACTCGGACATGACCCCCTATCTCGACAACGCGCTGCGGGCGCACGTGATTTTCGAGAAGGATCGCGACTACGTCGTCAGCGACAAACAGGAAATCATCATCGTCGATGAGTTCACCGGGCGCTTGATGTACGGCCGGCGCTTCAGCGAGGGGCTGCACCAAGCCATTGAAGCCAAGGAAGGTGTCAAAGTCCAGCGCGAGAGCTTTACCTACGCAACGATCACCTTCCAGAACTTTTTCCGGATGTATGAGAAGCTGTCCGGCATGACCGGCACGGCCATGACCGAGTCGGAGGAGTTCTTCAAGATCTACAACCTTGAGGTCGTGCCATTGCCGACCAACATCGAGTACATGGCCCAGCAGAAAAAGCTGGTGCCGCAGCCCGACAAGTTCGTCGACGGCACGCCCATCACGACCTACGTCGAGCCGAAGACACAACGGAAATTCTTCAAGCGGCTGGATTACCCCGATCTGGTCTACAAGAACACCCCGGCCAAATTCCAGGCCGTCGCCGACGAAATCATCAGCATCAGCAAGTCCGGCCGGCCGATCCTGGTCGGCACCATCGCGATCGAGACCAGCGAAATGCTGAGCAAGCTGCTCGAGCGCAAGGGCGTCAAGCACGAGGTTCTCAACGCCAAACAGCACGAGCGCGAGGCCGTCGTCATCGCCCAGGCCGGGCGCTACGGGTCGGTGACGATCGCCACAAACATGGCCGGACGCGGTGTCGACATTTTGCTGGGCGGAAACGCCGAGGGCATCGCCCGCGACCGGCTGCGCAAGCTTGGGCTTGACCTGACCCAGGCGCCCAAGGAAGTCTGGGTGGCCGAACTCGCCAAGGCTGAGGCCGAGGTCGCCGACGATAAGAAAAAGGTCGTGGCGCTCGGCGGGCTGCACGTGGTTGGCACGGAGCGCCATGAGGCCCGCCGCATCGACAACCAACTCCGCGGCCGCTGCGCGCGCCAGGGCGACCCCGGCAGCGCGCGTTTCTTCGTTTCGCTCGACGACGAGCTCATGCGCCGCTTCGGCGGCGAACGGGTCAAGGGCCTGATGGACCGGATGAAGCTCGAGGACGATGTGCCGCTCGAGTACGGCATCCTCAGCAAGTCGATCGAGCAGGCCCAGGAAAAGGTCGAAGGCTACAACTTCGATGTGCGCAAGCACGTCATTCAGTACGACGACGTCATCAACAAACAACGCGAAGTCATCTACCACCAGCGCCGGACCATCCTCGAGAAGGACGATCTGCGTGATGACGTCATGCAGATGATCGAAGAGCAGATCAAGGCCATGGTGACCGAGCATACCCAGGGTGAACTGTCGGAGAACTGGGACCTGATGGGCCTGGCCAACGAAGCCCGCACCATCCTGCCGCTCCCGAAAGATTTCAAGTGGGAAGCCTGGGCCAAAGTCACCCAGGAAGAGATCATCGACCAGTTGGACGAGATTTCGGTCAGCCGCTATGACGCCGGCTTGCGCGATACCGCCGCCAACATCCACACCCAGGTCAAACTTGCCAACCTCACCCTGACGGATATGAAGTCCTCGCGTGAAATGTTGCTGCGCTGCGTGGACACCTGGCTGCGCAAGACCCTGGGCGAGAAGGTGGTCGACGATCTCGAAGCGGCCAAGACCGGGCTGAACGACCTGCCTGATTCGATGCGCGACACCGTGAGCGAGGCCTTCCAGAACGGCGTAAGGCTGTATCGCGACCGGTCGCTGATGATCCAGACGGTCGACCAGTTCTGGATCCGGCATCTGACCGACCTCGACGAGCTGCGCGAGGGGATAGGCCTGCGCGCCTACGGCCAGCGCGACCCGCTCGTCGCCTATCGCCAGGAAGCCAGCAACACCTACGCCGATCTCCTCAATCAGATTCGCGAGACGGTCGTCCAGCGCATCTTCAGCGTGCAGATCGCCGCCGCCGCGGCCCCGGCCGCCACCCAGCAACGGGTAACCCCGGTTCGGGCGAGCGCGCCCCTCGGCGGCGGCCAGACCCGGCCGGCGCCGTCACAGCTTCGCGCGTCAGGCGGAAGTTCCGCCGCGGCCGCGCCCAAGCCCGTTGCAAAGGGCGGGATCAAGGTCGGACGCAACGACGTGTGCCCCTGGTGCAACCAGGGCAAGAAAGTCAAGCACTGCGACTGCGAAGGGGCGCGGAAGTTTCGGGGGGAGATTTAGACCCAAAACTGCGCCTTCAATTCTCCACCCCTTACAACCTGCGCTTGCAAGAAGTTGTTTCGACAGCCCTTACGGCTCAAGCTCGTTGGTTTCGTGGCGATACCTTGGCCCTGCAGTGCCCGCGCTTGATCGTGCGCCGGTCGCGACAGATGTTCAGGGGCATGACAATGCCAAACGTACGTTGTACCCGCTATTGCGCCGCGCCCGGCTGGAGCGCGGGCGGATGCAACGCGAGCCACTCCCGCGCCAGGACATCCTCACGGGCGACCGCCTCGCGCGCGGCAACCTGCTCGGCCACCTGCTTGCTTTGGCCCGCGCCCGTCGCCGCCAATAGATCGCCCAGCCATACCTCGGAAGTGAAGACGCGAGCGTGGTCCGGCCCAATCGTCGAGACCAGCTTGTAG
>JBDSIP010000364.1:0-5123 GCA_039917915.1 Thermoflexales bacterium | reverse complement strand
ATCGGCGGGTGAAAGCCAAGTCCGCCCTCGTTGGGCGGACGGTCCGCGAAGTCACCACAGAGCTGTATCAAGCCTGGTTGACACAGGAAGCGGCTGGCGCTTCCCCGGAAATGTCGCCCGAGCACTGGATGGACGAGTGGATTCGCCAGGGTGAAACAGCGCTTCGCGACGCTCCGCCGGCGCCAACAGCCCGCCAGGCGCTTGAGGACGACCGGAACCGCCAGGAGGCGCGCTAGCCGATGTTGATCATCGACGCGAATGTGTGGTTGGCCGCCTTTGACCCGCATGATGCCTTTCATGGGCCAAGCGCGGCGTTTCTGCGGACGGCTGCCAGACTGCGGCTTCCGCTGAATGCGCCTGTCTTCGCCCTGGTTGAAATCGGTTGCGCGCTCTCTCGCAGAACGCGCGACGCCACTTTCGCGCGCGGGGCGCTCGGGCGGGTGCGGGCCTATCCGCTCCTGGCATTGACGCCGGTTGACGAGCGCCTCATCGCCACGGCGCTCGAGATTGGGATGCGGCTTGCCCTTCGGGGGGCAGATGCCTTGTATGCGGCCACGGCCGCGCTGACAGGCGCGACGTTGATCTCATGGGATGCCGAGCTCTCGGCACAAGCGGGCGCGATGACACCGGACGCGTGGCTGCGCGCCAGTCCTCAGGCCTGACATGAGCGGGCGTCGCATATTGGCCGCTACAGGCTCTCGCGCTCGGGCTCGCGCAGCGGGATCATCCGGCGCAGCCACTCCAGCTCGCGCGGGCCGTCGTAGCGGCCCTGCGCATAACGCCAGGATGCCGCCGCCCGCAGGATCGCCTTGCCCCATGCCGGCGTGCGCACGTCCTGGACGGTCGGAAAGCGACACTGCAGCACCCGCCCGAAGTCGCGCACATGCTGGCGGATGCGCGGGTTAAGCCAGGGCGCGTCGCGGTGGCACACGTAGTCGATCCAGCGCGGCTCGGTCCATTCCTCGGGTGTCGACGGGAGGGCCGGGCCGCCCGGCCCGTAGGTCTCGAGGGCAGGCAGGCGCGGGCCATCGCCGCGCGCGGACCGCGGGTCGCGCTGGGGCGTTGGGCTGTAGAAATACAGGATGACCTCGCACTCCGGGTGAATGGCCTTGAGCCGGCGGATGAAGGCAAGCGTCGTCTCGATCTCGCCCTCGGGATCCTCAGGCCCGCCCAGGACAAATGAAAACTCGGGGATGACCCCGTGGGCGCGGCAGCGCCGGGCCGCTTCGAGCGTGTGTTCGGTGGTCGTGCCCTTCTTCATGCTGCGCAACACGCTGTCGCTGGCGGCCTCGGCCCCGATGTAGGCCATCCGCAATTTGCTGGCCTGGATGAGCGCCCAGGTCCGGTCCGAGAAGCCGGCCAGCGCGTCGGCGCGGGCGTAGCACCACCAGGGCAGGGCGACTCCGGCCATCGCCTCCACGATTTCGGCGCTCGACTCTTCGCGGTCGAAGAAGTTGTGGTCGTAGAACTGGATGGCCGTGGCGCCATACCGGTCACGCAAGGTCCGCATCGCTTCCGCGATCCGGGCCGGGCGCGAGAGCCGGGTCTGGCCGTTGAACATTGATACGACCCCGCAGAACGCGCAGTGATACCGGCAGCCGACGGCTGCCTGGTGCACCGCCGTCCGCGCGCCGAGGAAGCTCGGCCGTAGATAGCGACCGACGTCGCCCAGCCGGTCGTAGGGGAGGGGCGGATAGTCATCGGAGCCGCGCAACGGGCGGTCTGGGTTGTGAACGATCCGGTTGCCGTTCTTCCAGGTCAGGCCGGGCACGCCGGCGGCGCTGCCGGCCTTGAGGAATTCGAGCAGCGTGTCTTCGCCCGGCCCGCGCGCGCACGCGTCAACATACGGCGCATTGATGGCGGCCGAGGTGTACAGGGTTGGGAAGTAACCGCCCCACACGATCGGCACGCCGGGATGGGCCGCCCGGATCGCGGCCGAGATCGCGATCGCCGGCCCGACCTGTGGGCCGGGCATCACCGTCAGGCCGACCGCGGCGTGGGGGGCTTCATCCAGGGCGCGCAGGGCGGTCCCGATCGCGTCGTCGTCGACATTGCCGTCGATGATTTGATAGTCGTGGCGGCCCTCCAGCGCCGCCCCCAACGCAAGCAGCGACAGGGGCAGCCGCAGGCTGTTGCGCGAGGCCATGCGCGGGTTAATCAGGAGGACGCGCCGGGGCATCGCCCGAGTATACGGGTCTGGCCCGTCGCCGATCAACGCGGGGCCGCCACCGACTCGTATACCGTGAGCGTCTCCGCCGCCGCGCGGCGCCACGAGAACTGAGCCGCCCGGACCAGGCCCTTTGCCCGCAGCCCCGCCGCGAGTTCTGGGTTTCCGGCAATGTCCAGCATCGCCCGGGCGATGGCCTCGGGCGAGCGCGGATCGCAAAGGTAGCCGGCCTGGCCGGCGATCTCGCGCATCGATGACACGTTGGAGGTAATGACCGGCGCGCCGCAGGCCATCCCCTCGACGATGGGAAAGCCAAAGCCCTCGTACAGCGAGGGGTATACAACAGCCTGGCATGCGCTGTAGAGGGCGGGCAGATCGCCATCCGCGACATAGCCGAGGCGGTGGACGGCCCGGCCGAGGCCGAGCCTCTCGATCCGGACTAGGGTGGCCTCGTACTTCCAGCCCAGAGGGCCGACCATGGCGACGGCCATCTCCGGGTCGACGGCCCGGGCGATGGCGAGCGCGTTGATCAGCCCGAGCGCGTTTTTCCGTGGCTCGAGGGTGCCCACAAACAGAAAGAAGCGCTCGGGCAGGCCATGCCTTTGGCGGACGCTTCGAATCACGTCCGGTTCGGTGACGGGTCGGCATTGGTCGGACGGTCCGTTGTAAATCACCCGGACCCGATCCGGGCGGACGCCCAGGCACGCCACGATATCCGCTTTCGCGCTTTCGGAGACGGTGATGACTGCGCTGGCCCGGCGGGCCATCAGCGGCAGCATCGGACGGACGGCCAGCCAGTGCCGAAACGCGTGCAACTTCGGATGCAGGACGAGCGATGCGTCGTGGACGGTCAGCACGACCGGGCACGGCGCCCACACCGGCGCAACCATATTGGTGAAGTGGGCGACAGCGGGACGGGCCCGGCGCAGCGCTACGCGCGCGCCGGTTTGAATCCAAATGAGCCTGCGCGGACCGGGCGCGGCCGGTAGCAAAGGCGTCGTCAGGCGCAGCCCGGAGAGAGCCAGTGGACGATTGGCAAGCCCGCCAAAACGCCAACCGCCCGGCGCCGCCTCGAGTCCCCGCAATAGCTCGCGGGTGTAGCGCCCAACCCCGGACGATTCAGCCAGCTGCAGGGGGGTGAGATCAAACGCGCATAGCGGCGCGCCGGCGCGGGTCGGGTCCGTCATCGGGGCCCATCCTTCGGGCCGGGGATCATGGCCGCGCACCCAAATAGAAGCCAAAAAAGCGCGTAGGTGGGCGTGAACGGCAGGAAGTAGTCCAGGAGACCATGGGCAAAGAAGGTGGAAATCGCGATCAGGACGCCGGCCGTTTGAAAGCCGTCGGCGGGCCGGGCGCCTGATTTCATCAGGCGACGCCACCCGCGCGCGACCGAAACCGCCAGGCCTAAGACCGCGGCAAGGCCAAGCCCTCCAAGCGATGCAAGCGATTCAAAGTACAGGCTGTTGGCATGGATCGCGGTGTTGAATACACGCCGGCCAAGATACGGACCGTAGAGGTGCCGGAAGTTATCGGGACCCGCGCCCAGGACCGGGCTCTCGGCGAACATGCGGACCGCGATGCGCCACAGATCGAGCCGTCCGACCTCGCCCTGTTCTTCCGGCGGGACGAACGTCGAGACGCCGGCTTGCGTCGGCGGGACGGACGCCGCCACGGCCGGCCCTGAAATGGACATGCGTTGTTCGGGCATCGGGTTGCCTTTCTGGGTAAACCACGCGCCATCAAGACGCTGCAGATCGATCTGCAGCACGTAGTCGCCCGGCGCATCTGGGGCCATTATCCGGGCGTCCAGCCGGGCGGAAGCGCCCGGAGCCAGGTCGGCCGGGAGCGGTGAGCGCAGGCCGTCAAACACCGCATGCCGGGTGCGCGATCCGTCGATCCAGTGGTATGACACGGAAATGGCCCGCGGACCCGCGGCCGGCCATGTTTCGATTCCCTGGTTGACCAGATCAAGCGTAAGGCTGAACACGCCCCCGGCGGCAATCTGGGCGGGGACACCTGACACCACGGACACCCGCGCCCGGTTCAGGGCGGTGTCTGTCTCAGCATTCAAACGGGCCGACAGCGCCGGCGACGAGATCAGGACTGCACCCGCGCCAAGGACATATCCGGCAAGCCCGGCCAATGCCTCGGGCGCTGCGGCGCGGTTCAGCCTTGGAGACAGTCCGGCTAGTGCGACAAGGCCCGCGCCAGTGAGCGCAATGGCGGCCCGGCCGAGGCTGCCCGCCAGCGCGACCCCAAAGACCAGGCAGGCCAGGCCCACCCAAACCGGCGCGCGAGGGAGCCTTGACAGGCCGACAACGGCCAGCGGAACCGACGCCTCCCAAAACATGGCCGCGATCGTGGGGTACTGGAATGAACCCATGGCCCGGGGATAGCCGGCAAGGGTGAACGACTGGGCGCGGAAGGGCCACAATTCAGACTGAAAGGCCGGAAAAAGCGTTTCGATTGCGCCGAGCGCGGCCGACGCAAGGCCGCCTGCGCCGAGGGCCATGACGAGGGCGGGTCGAACCCAGGGTCGGCGGACGGCCCGGGCCGCCACAAACGCCAAACCCGCAGCGAGGATCGCGCGGATGGCGAATCTGGCCGCATCGGGCCGCGGTTCGCGGGCAAAGAGCGCCGAAAGCCCAAGAACGGCGACAATAGCCGCGATCGCGCCCGCGCCCATCGGACGCCACGCGGCGAGCGACCTGTCGGACGGAGCGCTCGCCAGCCAGGCGAGCCCGCCCAGGGCGAGGGCGGCATAGGCCACGGCCTCCACATTGGTCAGCGCCAATCCCGGATTGGCCATCGAGAAGACTGGACGAATGATCTCAAACGGGAGAATCGCAGCAAGCGCGATCAACGCGAGGGCCGCGAGCCGGTCCAGCCCGTGCGCGATCACAACTCGCTTCATCGGGCAATCAGGCAAAGCGCGAGAAGGACGATCTCGCTCACT
>JBDSIP010000363.1:0-3102 GCA_039917915.1 Thermoflexales bacterium | reverse complement strand
GTGGGCCGCGCATCAGTCAAACGGGTAAGCGCATACTGGTCTGTTGGCGGTTGCGCGGCGTGTCTGGAGTGCCGTGGGGAAAAATAAACGCAGACCACCGGGGGGGATTGGTGGTCTGCGTGCAGCGCCGGGTCAGGCGCGCTGCATTATTGGGTGAGCGCTTTGCGCAGTTCGGCGCCCTTGAAGGGCAGCTTGGCGAGCGGAGCAAAGACGCACACATCGAACACGCCGGCGAGCAACGGCACCAAGCCGACGACGATCAGCAGCAATTGCGCGATCGTGCTGCCGTTTACGACAAAGAAGCCAAGAAGCACCAAAAGCGCCCCAACGACAATCCGGGCGATACGTCCGTTCATCGAGGCCAAGAACGAGAAGATTTGGTTCACTGTTGTGTTCCGTGTGTCTGCCGAACGAAGGAGACTGTAACCTGTCGCTGGCGGCAGTGCGCCCATCGGTTGGCAGAGAGAAAAATAGCCGACTGGCCAGGCAGGGAATGGCCAGTTGGCCAGTTGCGGCGCTACACCGGCGGTCAGCCGCCCTGTATCCCAGTAGTTTGGATGCAGACCTTGCGGGCGACCAGAACGCCGATGGCCAGCCGGCCGATGGCCAGAGCGCCCGCCGCCCCGGCCCCAACCGCCAGCGCGGCGAGCAGGCCCGATCCGAGGGAGAACGCGCCCAGCGCGGACGCGCCCGTCGCCCGCGCGCCAATGGATTCCCGCCCGATGGCGCGGCTGCGGAGGCTCTCGTTATGGGTCGATCTCATTTTTCTCCTGTGTGTTCCGGTCTTTGACCGTCCGGTGGGTGACCGATTTTGCGGCGATACGCGGAGGCCATGAGGGCGCACACCTCGTCGTCGCTGACCTGGCCAAAAGCGGCGTAGTGCTGGCTGATCGACTGCAGCGCCGCGACTCGGATGACGGACAGCACGCGGGCCCGATAGGGTGGCCGGGTGAGGACGTCGAGGCTGGCCGCATGTCCGACCGGGACGCCTACCACGACCTCGCGCGCACCCAGACGCCAGGCCGCGAGAATGGCCGCCCGCATCGTCGCCCCTGTCGCCAGCCCATCATCGACGAGGATGGCGACTTGCTCTGACAAATCAAGGGCGGGCCGACCCCGGCGGTAAATCCGATCACGCCGATCGAGTTCGGCCCGTTCGCGGGCGATGACGCGAACGCGATCGGCGGCGGATAGGCCGCTCAAATCCACCCCAGGGTTCATCTCCAGGACGCCGCCGATCGCTATCGCGCCGATGGCGAACTCAGGCTGGAGGGGGTGGCCCAGCTTGCGGACCAGAAGGGCGTCCATCGGTGCCGCCAGCCGGCATGCGACCGCAGCCGCGATGACAATCCCGCCGCGAGGCAGGCCGAGCACCAGGACGCTTTGTCGGCCGGCGAACTCCAGCAACAAGCTTGCCACGGCATCGCCGGCCGCGCGTCGGTTCTCAAACTGCCGGATTGCAGGATCGGGACGGTCCATCCGCACCTCCTCGGCGCTTTGCACGCTTGCCCGTTTCGATGAGCTTACACCCGTTTGGCGGGTTCGCACAATCTGGATCGGCCGGCTGGCCGAGGCCGAATGCGCCAAATGGCGGATGTGCGAGATCGCCAAATGCAGGTACTGTAGCCAACAACTCCTAACACAACCGGCTGCCGGAGGCGATATCCTCTAGCGGCGCCTGGGGGATATCGCCTCCGGAGTTTGTGCTGGGAGTAGTTGCAAAGTCCGTTACGGCCGGCGTGCCCATGCAAGGGCAGGGCCGTCACGGTGGAGGAAACGCATGACGACTAAGTCGCTTGTCAAACATTTCATGACCCGCAATCCTGTTACGGTCAGCGAATCCACATCGGTGCTTGAGGCCCGAACGCTCATGCGCGATCGCAAAATTCGGCGCTTGCTGGTTGTCGACGATCAGCTTGTGGTGGGGATTCTGACCCTGGGTGATTTGCGCGGGGTCCATGCCGAAGAGGCAATCGGGCCAGGCATGCGGGCGAGTGTGTTGATGCACGAGAACCCGATAACGGTGACGCCGGAGACTACCCTGCGCCAGGCTGCCATGATCATGGTCGAGAAGAAAGTGAGCGGCCTTCCCGTCGTTACGGATGGAGTACTGGTTGGGATCATCACCGAATCCGATCTATTCCGGGCCTTGATCGAACACGAAACCGACGCGTTGGACCCCCAGCCCATTGGCGTCGTCGAGGGTGACGCGTTCTAGTTTTGGAAGCGATATCCCCCGTCCCGGCGGACGCGGGGACGGGGGATATCACTTCCAAAAACAAAGGTTCTGCTAGGCGATACTGGGCGACATGCCAAAAATCACCCTGATCGGGGCTGGGAGCACGGTATTTGCCAAGAACCTCATCGGCGACATTCTGAGCTATCCCGAACTCTCGAATGCGGAGATCGCCCTCTTTGATATTGACCCAGACCGGTTGCGCACCAGCGAATTGATGGCGCGCCAGCTCGCCCTCGCGCTGAATGCCAGGCCGGTGATTGCCGCCACGATGGATCGCAAGAAAGCGTTGGATAGCGCCGACTTCGCCATCAGCATGTTCCAGGTCGGCGGATACAAACCAAGCACTGTCATCGACTTTGAGATTCCGCGCAAATACGGCCTGCGCCAGACCATTGCGGACACCCTGGGCATTGGCGGGATCATGCGCGGATTGCGCACCATCCCGGTATTTCTCGACATCGCGGCCGACATGGCCGAGGTCTGCCCTGGCGTGACCTTTCTGCAGTATGTGAATCCGATGGCGATGAACTGCTGGGCGATCTCGCGCGCAACGGAAATTAAGACCGTTGGACTTTGCCATAGCGTGCAGGGCACGGCGAAGCAGCTTGCCCACGATATTGGCGTACCCATCGAGGAGATCAACTTCATCTCGGCGGGCATCAACCACATGGCTTTCTACCTGCGCTTTGAGAGGGATGGGGTGGACCTGTATCCGCGGATCCGCAAGGTCCTCGAAGACGGGAAGCAACCGCATTGGAATCGGGTGCGCTACGAGGTGTTGCGGCGCTTCGGCTATTTCGTCACGGAGAGCAGCGAGCACTTTGCGGAGTACACGCCCTGGTTTATCAAACGCGATCGGCCCG
>JBDSIP010000362.1:0-3180 GCA_039917915.1 Thermoflexales bacterium | reverse complement strand
GCCCGGTCGCCCACGCGCACGCCGCGGGCGAGCGCCTCGGCCCGGCTGCCCGCCCCGATATCGATCCACACATCGTTCCAGTCCAGCTGGGTTTTGGCCCGTTGCTCGGGTCGCGCGGCATGGCCGGTGAGGGTGGCAAATACGCCGTACGCCGACCCCGTGGCGGTGAGGACGCGGGCGGGATGGCCGAGCGGCAAAAACACCATCGCCCGCATGCTCGGACGCTGCTCGATGTCGCGCTGGCCAGTCGTGATCCACAGAAAGCCGTCCTCTGAGATATGCCGGACGACAAAGCAAATCTCGTCCGCATGACCGGCGATCAGCAGGCGCGGGCCGGCCCCGCCCATCTCGGCGATCAAGTTGTTGACCCGCGTCCGACGGATGGACTGCGCGCGGGGCGCCCAACGCGCCTCCAGGAAATCGTGAACGGGGCCTTCGTCGCCGCCCGGGCCGGGCAGCTCGCACAGGGTCTTGAGCAGGTCAAACATGATGGTTGTTCGGTGAAGGAAGGGCGGGCCGCGCTCAGACCTTCATGCGCGGATCGAGCGCGTCGCGCAGGCCGTCCCCGATCAGGTTGATCGACAGCGCGGCGACCACGATGGTGAGGCCGGGGAATGTCATCGTCCACGGCGCAAGACGCAGGAAATTGCGCGCTTCGCTCAGCATCGCCCCCCACTCGGGGGTGGGCGGCTTTGCGCCCAGACCCAGAAAACTCAGGGCCGCGCCGGTGATCATCGCGCCCGCCACACCGAGCGTGGCCAGCACGATCACGGACGGCGCGATGCTGGGGAGCATGTGGCGGAAGATGATCCGGGTGTTGGACGCGCCCAGGGCGCGCGAGGCGTCGACAAACTCGAGTTCGCGGGTCGACAGGACGCCCGCCCGCACCACCCGGATATAGGTGGGCACGCTCGAGATGCCGACCGCGATCATGGCGTTGACCAGACTCGGGCCGAGCGTGGCGACGATCACCAGTGCCAGCAACAGGCCGGGGAAGGCCAGCATCAAGTCGACCGCGCGCATGACGAGCATGTCGACCCAGCCGCCAAAATATCCAGCGAGGAGGCCGCCGAGCAAGCCGATCGCGACGGCGATGCTCACTGAAATCAATCCCATCGGCAGCGAGATCCGCCCGCCATACGCCACCCGCGAAAACATGTCGCGCCCGAAGTTGTCGGTGCCAAAGGGATGCTCCGGTCCCGGCTCGAGCCAGCGGTCCGCCGGGGTCATGGCGTCCGGGTCGTAGACGGTGAGCAGCGGGGCAGCCAGCGCAGCCAGGATCAGGAAGAGCAGGACTGCGCCGCCGATGAGCGCGCCGCGATTGCGCAGGAAGCGCTTCAAAGTCACAAAACGGCGCGGCGCTTCAATCGGCCGCGCGAGCGGCGCGCCCGTCATCGGCGCGCCCCCAGCCGGATGCGCGGATCCAGCACGCCATATGACAAATCGACCAGCACGTTGATCAAGACGTACAGCACCGCGATATACAGGGTGACCCCCTGCACGACTGGGAAATCCTTGCTCAAGATCGAGTCGACGATCAGTTTTCCCAGGCCCGCCCGGGCAAACACCGACTCGGTGATGACGGCCCCGCTGAGCAGTCCGCCCAACTGCAGGCCCAGCACGGTGACGATCGGAAGTAGCGCGTTGCGGAGGGCATGATTGACGATCACGATCCGCTCGATCTGGCCCTTGGCTCGCGCGGTGCGGACGTAATCGAGCTTGAGCACTTCGAGCATGGCGCTGCGCACCAGCCGCATCAACGGGGCGGAGGTGACAATCCCGAGGGTAAATGCGGGCAATACGAGCCGGTCCAGCCCGCCCTGTCCGGTCACTGGAAACCAGCGCAGTTGAACCGAGAACAGATAGATGCCCAGCAGGCCGAGCCAGAAGACCGGCATCGACACGCCGGCCAGGGCAAGCAGCCGGGACACGGTGTCAATCCAACGGTTATGCTTCACCGCCGAGAGCACGCCCAGCGACGTGCCAAACACGACCGACACCAGGAAGGCCGCCACGGTCAACTCAATGGTCGAGGGCAGCCGCTCGGCGATCTGTTCGCTCACGAGCTGATTGGTCTGCAGCGAGCGGGCCGCATCGCCCCGAAACGCGCCCACGAAGAAGTCGAGATATTGGACAATCAACGGCCTGTTCAGCCCCATCACCTCGCGGATTTGCGCGATGCGCTCCGGCGTGGCTTGCCGGTCGCCGATGTAGATCGTGGCCGGATCCCCGGGGGTGAGGTACAGCATGAGGAACACCACGGCCGACACCGCAAAGATGGTCGGAATGGCGATCGCCAGGCGGAACAGGAGATAGCGCAGCATGGCCGTGAAAGGCGCGGGCGGGCCGAAGCCTGGCCCGCCCGCGCCAACTGGTTCAGTTCAGCGACGCGCCGTGGAACAGGGGGTAGTTTCCGCCCCAGTCCAGAACCGCGCCTTTGACGTTCTTGCCTGCCCCGACGATGGTGATCGGGTCGGCCATGAAGATCATGATCGCCTCGTCCAGGGCCTTGGCCTGGACCTTGGCGTAGATTTCGCTGCGCTTGGCGGGGTCGGATTCGGCCGCCGCCGCGTCAATCAGCTTATCCATATCCGCGTTCTTGTAGCGGTTTCGGTTGGTCCCGCCGCTGGCGTTCTGGCTGTGGAACAGGATGCGGACGACGTCCGGATCCGTGCCCGTCTCCCACCAGAACTGGTTGTTGTGCTTGCCTGCCCGGACCGCGTCCAGATAGCCGGCCCGCTCGGCGCCGAAGAGCTGAACATCCACACCGGACTTCTTCCAGTTCGCCTGAATGAAGGTGGCCATCGCCTTCGAGGTGCCGCTGTCCGAGCGGAAATGGAAGTCGACGGTCAGCTTCTGGCCGTCCTTCGCCCGCATGCCATCGGCGCCGAGCTTCCAGCCGGCCTCGTCCAGTATGGCGCCGGCCTTGGCCGTGTCGAACTTGTATTTGTCGCAGGTGCTCTTGTCGAAGCCGAGCAGGTTCGGCGTCAGGGGCGAGCAGCCGACTTTGTGGGCCCCGCCATACACGGTGTCAATGAGGCCCTGCTTGTCGGTCGCCCATTCCAGCGCCTGGCGCACCTTCACATCGCTGGTTGGAGCCTTCTCCACGTTCATCATGATCGACCAGCCCGAGCCAGCCTGGACGGCGCTGATGACCTGGACGTCCTTGTTGTCCGACAG
>JBDSIP010000361.1:0-2833 GCA_039917915.1 Thermoflexales bacterium | reverse complement strand
CCTGACCATGCCTTCGCGGGCCATGAAGCGCGATTTTGACCTGTCGGCATCACCTAACCGGCAATTGCGGGCGCGCAACATCGGCAACTCCAGGGTCTTGAGCGGCCTGGCCCGCGCCGGGATGCGGCGCGCCCAGCAAGGCAACGCCCAAAACGAGCGTTTTCTGCGTCAACTCAAACAGGCGAACTGGCTGTGGGCGGCCGGCGAGCCGAGTATGCCAAGTCGGCGGGCCCCATTTTGGAATCTAGAGACGCTGTGGAGCGAGAAGATGTTTGGCGGCATCGTTTACGGCGTATTTGCGGCGGTGATGGTGCTTGGGCTCGGGATACTTTTGGCGGTCACCGTACGTACGCCCTTGATCCCGTTCATCCTTGGCGCGGTTGTGCTCGGTGGCGGCGTTGGCGTATCGGCCTATGGTTCGCCTGATCAGAAGCTGCGCGAGGCCGCGATGAACCGGCAACGCGAGATTTCACTGGAAATGGGATATCGCATCCCCGAGTTGCGCTCCGATGTCCTCGCCGGCAACACGATCCAGCGCGCCATCCGCAACATGAGCCGGCGTCCAGGCGGACCGTTCGTTGAGGAACTGCGCCGGGCGGTGGAATTACTCGACATCACAAAGGATGACTCGGCGGCGATGGATCAACTCATCGACCGCAGCGAAGGCAACGAATTGATCATCGAGTTCGCAAACAATCTCAAGCTTGTTTCACGGCAGGGAGGCCAGATAAGCCCCGTCCTGGACGTGCTTGCCGATGTCGCGCAGCAGCGGCTCAGGCTCCAGATTCAATCCCAGGCGCGCCGGAATGTGCAGGAAATGACCCGTCCGATCGGATTGAGCAGCATGATCATCACGACGATGCTGATCATCGTGCCCGCGATTGTGGGAGTGCTTGCGAGCCTGAGCCGGTAATGCCGGGTTCCACGAGAAAGTCGGCCCATTGAAGGCCCTCGGAATCTATTGCCCATCTGTTATTGAATAGTCATAGTGCGGGAGGTCAATGTTATGTGCGAGCTTTCTGGAGGAAGATCGATGAAGAACAAATTTGGGAACCTGTCTGCGGTTGTTTGGCTTGCGGCCATTGAAGCGAAGCGCGATCCTGTCGCGTTTCTGCGCCGGCTGGAGCGCGGTGACGCCGACAGCTCGGGTTCAACCCTGCGCACGGTGGGCATCGTTGCGTTGGTGATCGCTGTTATTGGCGTCCTGGGCGCGGCGGTTTATTCGGCTGCTGCCGCCGTTTCCGGTAAGATCGGGACGGGCTTTACTTTCGGGCCATAATTGTGCCTAACGTTCTCAGCCGGGGCAAGTCGCAAACGATTGCGCCGGCTGAACACGTTGGATCGGACCGCCAATTCACGGGCACTGGCGCGCGTGCTTCGAGACTGCATATGCGTAATCTGTTGCGCCGCGCCGAACACGGCAGCGCCGAAGGCGGGACCTTCGGCGATATCGCGTTCATACCGATGCTTACCGGATTGCTGATGGTCGGGGTGTTCTTTGCCCTGTTGGGTTTCTGGCGCGTCGGCGCGAGCTTTGCCACGCAACGCAGCGCAGAAACGGGCGCCGTTGCCTCAGGTCAGGGTGGCGCTTCGCTGGAGTCCTACTGGTCGTGGTGGGGCGGCGCGAATGCCACCGGCGGCGGTTTTGTCGTGACGCCGCGCGATCGCTCGGTTAGGTCCAACGTTTCGACATCGTTTACTTTTAACTATCTGGGCTTCGGCCCGTGGACCCTTCCAATCAATGGCCAGACCCAAAGCCGCCTGGAACGATTCTATCCGGGCGCGCCCATCTGCGTCGGCCAGATCTGCGGTGAATAGACGCGCCTGGCCGGCCCTGGCCGTCCGGTTATGGGCTCGATTGTATCGGGCGCTTGAGCGTGGCGAAGACCAGGGTTTTGAATTCACCGCGGTCATCATTCCGATCATGATGATGATCGTCCTAATTGGTTTCTCCACGGTCGTGCGGGCATCCCAGATGCCGGCCTGGAGCGCCGCCGGCGAATGCGCCCGAATGGCCGTCGCGACTGTAAATCCATCCATCGGGGCGGCTCAGGCGCGGCGGGCCGCAATCCAATCCCTCAACGGGAACACGATACGCGCGCTGAACCCGCAGATCATCGTTACGGGTGATTGGGCGCCGGGCTCGACGGTGACCTGTTCGGTGTCATACGACATCGACGTTTCGGGCATGTTGGGGATTGGCGGTTTTGTGGGCGGAAGGATCCCGGTTTCCGCGCAAGTCTCATTGAGGGTGGATCCATACAAGTCGCGCTGGCAATGATCGGGGCGCGAGGCCAGAACGTTTGGCTTTGGAATTGCTTACGAATACCTGGGGGCATTCGTGAAATTGAGAACAGTCGCATCGTCCGCGGCCCGCGCGCAGCCTCGAGCTGAGCGCGGCTACACCGTCACGTTCCAGGCCACATACTATGTGTTCCTGCTTTTCATGTTCGCCGGCTTGATTTACGATTTTGGCGGACTCGGCCTCGCCGTGTCCATCTCCAGCAACGCCGCCCGGCTGGCCGCCCAGGATGCGGCGAAGAACATTGACCTGCAAACGTATATTGACACGCAGGAGATCCGCCTGAGCGCGGATGCGCTCACCGCGGCCCGAAACCTCGTATTCAACATGACCGCTGGCCGGGTCAAGGTGATCAGCGTTTCGGTCAACCGGCTGGCGAAGCGCGATGTCATCGTTGTGCGCGCCGGCACGACCGCCCAAATGCCCATGCTGGGATCCGTGTTTGGCCTTGCGCCGGTCACTTTCTCGGTCGAAGCCAGCGCCGAACCCGCCTATGGAATTGCCGTGGAGGGTCAATAGCCGTGGATCGCC
>JBDSIP010000360.1:0-4786 GCA_039917915.1 Thermoflexales bacterium | reverse complement strand
GCTGGCTGGGATACCCCGGCGTTTGTTCCGATCGGGGATCCGTATACGGGCGAGCTGGCCGACTACGCGGCAAACATCCTGGCGCCCGAAGGCATCATCGTCGCCGGGGCCGGCGACGAAACCCGCGAAGGCCGACTATGGCGTTATCGCCTGCCTTCGGCGCGGGTTTTTGCCTTTGCGGCGAGCGACAGCTTCAAGGTGGACACGTCCAACGTAAATGGTGTTCAGTTCTCGTTATACAGCTATCCCGCCCATCAGAAGTACGCCGAAGACGTGCTGATTACCGCCGAGCGGGCGGTTAAGCTCTACAGCGAGCTGTATGGGCCATATGCCTACAAGACCTTGCGATTGGTTGAGACGGGCCGCGCGCAGGGGCAGGAATATAGCGGTCTGGTCGGAATCGGGCAGGCCCTCTTCCAGGGTTACACCGGCAGCGGATCGCGCCACGACCTGATTGCGACCACCGCCCACGAGGTGTCGCACCAATGGTGGTTCCAGGCGGTCGGCAACGACCAGATTCGGACGCCGTGGCTCGATGAGTCGTTCGCCCGCATGTCGGAGTACCGCTTCTATCAGCGTTATTACCCCGCCGACGCCGACTGGTGGATGAAGTATTTCGTCACCTATTCCGACGTTAAGGGCGCGATCGACCTCCCGATTACGGCGTTCGCAGACCCGCGAGCCTATATCGACGCGGTCTATCGACGCGGGTTTGTCTTTCTCAACGAAGTGCGCCGAACAATGGGGGACGCGTCATTTGACGCAGCCATGCGCGACTATTACGCCAAGGCGGTCAACAGAACCGCCTCACAGGATGCCTTCTTTGACGCGCTGGCGGCCCGCAGCTCACAGAACATCGGGCCGCTGGTCAGGGCGTATTTTGCCGGGGCGGTGGCCCTGCCGTGCAAGATCAGCGCCAATGCGGTGGGGTGCCGACGCTAACGTTGAAGTTGCCAGAAACGACATTCCCCCGGCATAGCCGGGGGAATGTCGTTTCTGGTTATCTAGACCACTACCGCCATCACCATTGGCTTGCGCCGCGTTTGGTTCGAGATCGCCCGTTGGACGAGCTCGGCGGCCTTGTCGCGAATTGTAGACACGGCCGAGCCGCCGTTAATGCCCGACAGACCCTCGGCGGCCGTCTGGGCGATGCGATCGAGCAGATCCTTGGTGTCGGTGGCATAGGTGAAACCGCGTGAGATGAGCTCGGGTTTGCCCGCCAGACCGCCGTCTTCATTGCGCCGGACGACGACGATGACGAAGCCATCCCGCGCGAGTGACCCGCGATCGTTCAGCACGGCCTGGCCGATTTCGCCCACGGTGTTGCCGTCGACGTAAATGTAGCTGCCCGGGACGCGCTCGATCTGTTTCGCCTGGCCGTCCACGAACTCGATCGGAGTGCCGTTTTCGCCGATAAAGATGTTCTCGGCCGGAATGCCGACATCCATCGCCAACCGCCGATGGGCGTGGAGCATGCGCAGCTCGCCGTGGATCGGGACGAAGAACTTCGGCTTGACCAGGCTCATCAGCAGTTTCTGCTCTTCCTGGCAGGCATGGCCTGACACGTGCACCTTGGAGTGCGCGGTCGTCACTACCGTCGCGCCCTTCTGATACAGCCGGTTGATGATGCGATGGACGTACTCCTCGTTGCCGGGGATGGGGTGGGCCGACAGGACGAAGGTGTCGCCCTTTTGGGCGGTGATCTGCGGATGCTTGCCCGTCGCAATGCGCCCGAGCACGGCGCTGGGCTCGCCCTGGGTGCCGGTCGCCATGAAGGCGACTTCCTGAGGCGGCATCTTTAGCGCGTCTTCAAGCCTGACGAGCAGGCCCTCGGGCACGTTCAGATAGCCCATCTTCTGGGCCAATCGCACGTTGTCGGTCATGCTTGCGCCCGCGACGGCGAGCTTGCGCCCGTAGATCTCGCACACGTTGATGACCTGCTGTACGCGCGAGATCAGCGAGGCGAATGTGGCGACGAAGATCCGGCCGGGCGCATCGCGGAAGACGTGCTCCAGTGCGGGTTCGATCTCGCGCTCGCTCGGGGTGATGCCCGGGACTTCGGCGTTTGTGCTGTCCGAGAACAGGGCCAGGACGCCACGGGCCGAAAACTCGGCAAGCTTGGCGAAGTCACTGGTCTCGCCGTCCACCGGCGAGTGATCGAATTTGAAGTCGCCGCTGTGGACGATGAGGCCGGCCGGCGTCGTCACCGCCACCCCGCAGTTGTCGGGGATGCTGTGGCACATCCGGAACATCTCGACCTTGAACGGCCCAACGTTAAACGTTGCGTCAGTTGCGACGCTCGTCACCGTTGTGCGGTCCATCAGTTTGGCCTCGCGCAGCTTGTTCTCAATCAGGCCCTTGGTCAGGGGCGTGGCGTAGATGGGCACGCCTGGGAAGTCCTTGGCGACGAACTCGATCGCGCCAATGTGGTCTTCGTGGCCGTGGGTGATGACGATCCCCCGGACCTGGTCGCGCCGATCACTCAGGAAGCCATAGTCTGGGATCACGCTGTCGATCCCGTGCATGTCCGATTCCGGGAACATGATTCCCGTGTCGATGATCAATATGTTGTTGTTGTACTCGAGGGCCATCATGTTCTTGCCGACCTCTCCGAGGCCGCCGATGGGTGTCCATTTCAGTGCTTGCGTAGCCATAGGGTTTTTCTGTTGTTTACTCCGTATCTTGTGAAAATCGCCGTCGTGGGGTGGGTGCCCAATGTTGAGCAGACGCTGACGGTAGATGCCGAAACTGGGCGTTCATCCGGATGCAACATCCTGATGCGCCGCACGCGCGGGAACCAATACCAACGACGAAGCGATTCAAAAAACTAATCTTGAGGCAGAATTCTACCATCCGGGCCGCGTAATCCGCAATTTCTGAGAATTGTTAATACCGCCGAGATCACAATCCCCGCGCGAAGCGCGGGGATTGTGATCTCGGCCCTCATGTTTGGGATAGTTTCTAGCGCATCGGGCGGACCAGCAACAGCAGCGCGCCCGCCATGGCGCCGGCGAAGCCGATCCCAAACAGCAGTGGGCCCGTAGAGCCGTCTGGCAGGGGTTGGCCGCACATGGCGTACCACAGGATCTCGGGGGCTCGGCTGAGCATGCGAATGTCCTGGGCGTACAGCGCGCCGAACAGGGTGAACGTCAGGCCAAAACTGAGGGCCGTCCAGCCGGCAAGAAAACGCTCGTCACGCAGCATCGCTAGCCGCGGAAGCTCAAGCACGGGCAGGGCCGCCGGTGTTTCTTTGGATAGTTGCATCGTCTGGCCTTGGCACGCCTAGCAAAGCCGGTTTCCGGGGAATATCGCCCCCGGAGGAGGTTCTGTAAGGGACCGCTACTGGACGACGACGGAGCCATGCATGACCTGGTGGCCGACCCCCCAGTATTGGTTGCAGATGATGTTGAACTCGCCGGCTTGCATGAAGGTGACCGTTCCACGCGCGACCTGACCGGGAATGACCTCCAAATTGATGGCATGGCCCTCGATATAGAAGCCGTGGTCGACATCCAGGCTGGTCACGTAGAAGGTCACTTCAGAACCGCGCGGGATCTTGACCTTGGGCGGCACGCCCACCGGCCCACTGTCGCGGCCGGCGTCGAGTTGCCACATCTTGGCGGTCATGAAGACCTCATATCGGCCGCCGCCAAGCGATTTGATGCCGGGATTCGCGTAGGGCGTTCCAGAGAAGTTGTTCGGGTTAACTCTGGCCACGGGTGACGGCAGGCGAATGCCACAGATACGCCCAGTAGATGATGTAGCCGGCGAGCATAACGAACACGAAGGCTGTTGCGCCGCGCGGTGTAATCTTGTCGTCGTCTGGTTGCTCCTGTTCGGATGGCGTGTGATCAGTGTCAGACACTCGAAATCCTCCTTTCAACGCCCAAGAAGATGAAAGCCGCAATGATGATATGAGAGCAAACCCGATTTGTGCCGGTCATCCGGGTACGTACTGACTGGCCAGTTGGCTATCGTGACAATGCTGGCCAGTGGGCTAAAGGAAACTACTCTACTGGTGGGCGCGCGGGGCACGATTCAGGCGTAGGCTGACGGAAACCAGGAGGCCTTAACGCCATGACAAACTATCAGGTGCTGGATTGGATGACGCCAAATCCGGTGACGATCACGCCGAAAACAACGCTCCCAGAGGCCCATCGGCTGATGAAGGAGCGCAAGATTCGCCGGTTGCCCGTGCTCGAGGACGGCCGGCTGGTCGGGGTTGTCACCCTGGGTGACATCCGCGAGGCCGAGCCATCGGCGGCCACATCGCTCAGCGTGTGGGAGCTCAACTACCTGCTGGACACCCTGACGATCGACAAGATTATGCGCCGCAACGTGCTGACGGTGTCACCGCACACCAGCATTCGTGATGCGGCCGCCATGATGCTCGCCCACAAGATCAGTGGTCTGCCGGTGCTCGAGCACGACCGGCTGGTGGGGGTCATCACCGAGTCCGACATCTTCCGCATGCTTGTGCGCGAGATGCTGCCCGAGCCGATGAAGCCCTAGATTCCGTCCATCGGAACCGTTACTGAAAGCGAAATCCTCTGATGAGGCGTTGTCCGGTCGAGGGATCTCACTTTGACGATTGCCCTGCGCCTCCCATGGCACAGCAGTCCCGCGGTCATGAGAGGTCTCTCATGGCCGTTTCATGGCGTCGCCGCCGCCAACCGGGTAATGTCGTCTTTGTAAGCGCCGCTCTTTGGGTGACCTCGATTCCCCCTCCCCCTGGGGTCCCCCGTTGAGCGGCGGCTTCGTTTTTCATCACTAACACAGGTATCCG
>JBDSIP010000359.1:0-8920 GCA_039917915.1 Thermoflexales bacterium | reverse complement strand
GGCTTGCAGGCCGGCCTCCGCGCCGGCCCGCAGGCGCATTGGGTTGGCCCCGCCGGCGACCAGGCGGCGGCCCTCGCGCAGCAACGCCTGGGCGACAACCGCCGCGGTCGCGCTTCCGTCGCCCGCGCGCAGATGGACGCGCCAGACGAGGTGGCGCAGCAACATTGCGCCCACATCTTCGGCCCGATCTGGGAATTGCATCATCCGGCGGGCGAGCACAGCCGCATCGTTGACGAACTCGGGCCGGTTGGCCCGGCTGGTGAGGCTTTCGCTCAGGGCGTGGCCCTGGCTCGGGCCAAGGGTATAGGCGAGGAGTTCGGCCAGGCGGTCAAAGCCCCGGAATAGGGCATCGCCGGCGACGGGGGCGAGAAGCACGTTGGGCTGCATAGCTTGATGCTCAAGTGTAGCGGTGACTTCGAAGGGCGTCGCGAAAAATCAAGTGCCGGTAATGATATCCCCGGCGATAATTTTTTGACGCTGCGCGCATGCGGCGGTCTAGGTCGTCACCCACAGCGCATCGACGCCGCGCAGCGCCACATCCCGCCGCCAGCGCGGGGGCCGGGAAGGGTCGAGCGCCAGGCGCGGGAAGCGGGCCAGGAGTTGCCGCAGCGCAATTGGGATCTCCATTCGGGCCAGCGGCGCGCCAAGACAAAAGTGAATGCCAAACCCGAACGCGCTGTGCTTCACCGCGGTCCGGGTGATGTCCAACGTATCAGGCTCCGCGCACAGGGCCGGATCGTGGTTGGCCGCCCCGATCATCCCGAGCACGATCTGACCGGCCTGGATGCGCTGGCCGCCGATTTGGACATCCCGGGCAACGCGCCGCGCGCTGCGCTGGACCGAGGCGTCGTAGCGCAGCAGCTCTTCGAGCGCCTCGGGCAGGCGGGCGGGGTCGGCCTTCAATTGGGCGAGCTGGGCCGGGTGGCGCAGCAGCGCGATCAGCCCGTTGCAAAGGGCGTGGCTGGTGGTCTCGTGGCCAGCGACAAAGAGCGTTACGCAGGTCGACACAAGCTCGTCGTCGCTGAGGGCGTCCCCCTGCTCGCGGGCGGCCATGAGGTGGTTGAGGACATCAACCTGCGGGTTGTGGCGATGATCTTCGATAAGCCCGGCAAGATAGGCCCGGAAGTCGGCCAGCCTGCGTTGGGTGGCGAGGGTGATCTCGGGATCGGGTTGGCCTGGCCGGGCGTGCAGGTTGTTGACGTCAAAGGCCCATTTGCGCAACAGATCGCGATCGGACGCAGGTGCGCCCAGCATGACGGCGATGATGGTCGCGGGCAGCGGATAGGCCAGGGCCTCCATCACATCGATGGCTTGCCTGCCATCCACCGCGTCGAGCAGCCCGGCCGTCATCGCCTCGAACTTCGGGCGCAAGGACTGGATCAGGCTCGGGGCAAAGGACTTGCTGACCAGGGCCCGCAGCCGGGTGTGATCTGGCGGGTCGGAGTGAGTGATCCCGACCGAGTAGTGCCGGCGCAGCACGCCGACCTCGCTGCGGGCCGGCTCTGGCAGTCGATCGAGTTGGGCCGATACCCGCCCGTGGCTGGAGAACACCTGTGGATCGCGGTGCAGCGCAACGACGTCGGCGTGGCGGGTGAGCACCCACGCATTCCAGGCCGCGCTCCAATACACGGGGGCCTCCTCGCGCATCTGGCGGTAAACCGGATATGGGTCGGCGAAGAATGCATCGGAGGCGAGAAGTGGGTCAAAGTTGAGCATGAGAAACGTCCGTCATGCGTCACACGTCATCCGTCATTTCCCAACAGGCACAATGTCGCGCATCGCTGAAAAATGACGCATGACGCATGACGCATGACGCATGACGTTACTATCGCCCGCCGAAGCCGGTGGTCGCGATGCCCTCGACAAAGTAGCGTTGGGCGAGGACAAACAGGACGATCATCGGGATGACCATGACGGTAGAGGCCGCAAAGACCAACTCCCACTGCGAGTTGTAGGTATCGTTGAATGCCCGCAGGGCCATCGACAACACCCAGTTGTCCTTGTTGTTCAGGAAGATCACCGGCTCGAGATAGCTGTTGTAGTGCTGAAAGAGCGCGAACACCGCGACGCTGACGGTTGCGGGCTTGGCCAGCGGCAGCAGGATCCCCCAGAAGATCTGCCAGCGGTTCGCCCCATCCATTACGGCCGCCTCTTCAAGCTCCATCGGGATGCCTTTGAAGAACTGCCGCATCAGAAAGACGTACAGGCCGGTTCCAGCCAGCCAGAACGGAACGATCAGCGGGAGCGGCGTGTCGAGCCAGGTCGGACGATTCATCCACGGGAAGACGTTGAGCAACTCGTTGCTGAATTTTGCCGCTTCGTTGGCGCCCAGCATGGGCAGGTTGCGGAAGACGATGAAGCGCGGAATCAGCATCACGATGTCGGGCAGCAACGTTGTCGCCATCATCAGCGCAAACAGGATGTCGCGCCCGGGGAAGCGGATTCGGGCCAGGCTGTAGCCGACGGCCGCCGATGAAAGCACGGAGCCGAGCACGGCCAGGCCCGTGATGACAAACGTGTTGAAGGCGAAGCGCAACATGGGCAGGGCCGGCGAGTTGAAGACTTCGACGTAGTTGCGCCAGCGTGGTTCCTGCGGGATCCACACGATCGGGTTGGCGAAGATCTCGGTGCTCGACTTTAGCGACGACGAGACCATCCACAGAGTGGGCACGAGGAATGAAAACACCGCAATCGACAGCACGATTTGCAGCGTGCCCAGACCGATGTATTCCCTGATCTTGCGGGGGGTGAGCGTGGTTTTTGTCATTGCTCGTAATACACCCACTTGCGCGAGGTGATGAACTGGACCAGGGTAAGGCCGAGCACAATGACGAACAGCTCCCAGGCCAGCGCGCTGGCATAGCCCATGTTGAAGAATCTGAAACCCTGGCGGTAGATGTTGAGCACAACGAAGAGCGTCGAGTTCTCCGGCCCGCCTTCAGTCATGATGTCGGCCGGAATCCAGGACTGAAAGGAGTTGATCAGGGCGATGATCGAGTTGTAGAGGATCAACGGGGTCATGAGCGGGACGGTGACCGAGATGATCTGGCGCAGCTTGCCGGCCCCGTCGATACTGGCCGCCTCGAGCAGGGATTGCGGGATGTTGCCCAGCCCGGCGATGAAGATCACCATCATGCGCCCGATGCTCCAGAACGACATGAAGATGAAGGCCGGTTTGACCAGGTTGGTGTCGGACAGCCACTTTTGGGGCGGCACCCCAAACAAGCCCATCAAGTTGTTCATGATCCCGCTGTCCGGGTGAAAAACGCGTTGCCAGACGACGGCGCTGGCGACCACGGGGATGATGATCGGCAGATAGAACCCGGCTCGATAAAACTCCTTGAAGCGGATGCGCTGGGTGAGCGCCAGCGCGAGGGTGAACGCAATCACGAGCTGGAACGGCACGGCGAAGATCGTGTAAAAGGCGCTGTTGTAGAGGCTCTTCAGCGCCAGCTCATCGGTCAGCGCCTTCTGAATATTCGCGAAGCCGACGAAAACAGGCTCGCCGATGAGGTCCCACCTCTGGAGGGCCAGCCAGGCCGAATAGCCCATCGGGAAGAGGAAGAACACCAGGAATCCGATGATGAATGGCAGGGCAAACAGATAACCGTCGAGCCATTCGCGAAGCTGGACGCGCGTGGGCGCCCGGAAGAAAGAAGATGTTGATGCCATAGTCCTGAACGCGAAGGGGCGCACCTGCGTGCGCCCCTCTTTACTGCCACTTGCGTCTGTCGGACGCTTTTATTTGTTGGCGGCCCAGTACTCGTCGAGCAGCTTGTTGAGCTTCGCGTCGACATCCGCCAGAACCTCGCTCGCCTTCTTCGTGCCGGCGAGCATCGGGTCGTAGGCGGTCGGCTTGACGACCTCGGCCCACATCTTCGACCGGGGCACGCCGCTCACGACGTCGAGCTGAGTGTTCTTGTTGGCCTCGATAAAGGCTTTCCCGTTCTTAACGCCGAAACCGGCATCCGCAACTGTCGGAATCCACCAGTCGCTGACCAGTTTCTGGATGCTCGGGATGCGGCCCGTATTTGTCGCATAGATCTTCTGGCCTTCCTCGCCGCTGAAGTAGTTCGCCAGCGACCAGCCGCCCTCGATGTTGTTGGTCTTGAGCACGGCGATGCCTTCCGCCCATCCGCGATGGGGCCGGCTGCCGTCGGCCTGCTTCGGCATGAGCACGACGTCGAATTCGACGTTCTTCTTGTCGTCGCGCAGCTTCTGCGAATTCAGCGATGGGAAGAACCACGGGCCGTCATAGCGCATCGCGGTGTTGCCGGTCTGGAGCTGGTTGGCCCCGCCGGTCATGTCGGCCGAAGTTGGTGCGATCTTGTCCTTGTAGGCCCAGTCGACGACGACCTGCTGGAGCATCGCTGCGATCTCGGGCTGATTGAATTGGGCCTTCTTGGGGTCCATGATGCTGTCGAACTCGGTCTTGCCGGTGGCGCGGATCCAGTGGATGTCGCGGAACCAGGAGTTGTTCGGCTGGATGCCCCACATCTTCTTGGCCGGATCAGTCAGCTTTTTGGCCGTGGCGAGGAACTCATCGTAAGTCCAATCGTCCTTCGGAAACGGGATTCCCGCCTCGAGGAACGGTTTTTTGGCGTAGTACATCAGCATCGTGGCGAGCTGCATCGGGACCATGTAGCGCTTGCCCTTGCGCAGGGTGCTGTCGTTGAGCGACTTGAGATCCGGATATGCCGCCTCGGCCTTGTCGCGCTTGATCAGGTCGTCAATCGGCGCGAGCACGCCCTTGTCGGCGTAAACCTGCCACTCCCAGCCCTGGAAAGAGGCAAGCTGGGGCGGGGTGCCGCCCGCGATCGAGGTCTGGAGCTTGGGGTAGAAGTTGTCGTTCGGAGCCGTGATCGGCGTCACCGTCAATTGCACATCCGGATACTTCTGCTGATACGTCTTCTTCAACGTCTCCCACGTAGCGATGTCGCCGGTATCGCCCCACGCAAGGAATTCAACCTTGCCCGAGACTTTGGGCGGCGCGGCTGGGACCGGAGCGTTGGTCGCGGCCGGGGCGGCCGGCGCGGCCGCGGCACAACTGGCCAACGCGGCGGCGGCTGCGCCCTGGCCCGTTAGAACCAGAAACTTGCGCCGCGTGAGCACGGGCATCGTCATCTTGGACTTCATGGAAATGCTTCTCCTATTTGGGTTTGGTGCCGGAGCCCGAATCGTCGTGCGAGTCCGGCATGGGCGGTTGCGCCAATGCTCAAATTGTAGTCCCGCGCAGGCCAACGTCAAGCCGTAAACGGGCCCAACTTACTCGCCGGCCATCAGATGTTCGAGCGTTTCCCGCGGACGGATGATCCGGCACGTTTCTCCTTCCACCATCACCTCAGGCGCGCGCGGCCGGGTGTTGTAGTTGGACGCCATGCTCATCCCATACGCGCCTGCGTGCCCGAACGCAATCAACGCGCCGCGCTCCAGCCGGGGCAGCTCGGCCTCATGTGCGAGAAAGTCGCCCGACTCGCACACCGGCCCAACAAGCTCGTACAGCAACGAATCACCGGCCGGCTTTGGGCCAACCAGCGTGGGTAGATGCCGCGCGCCATACAGGGCCGGCCGGATTAGATCGTTCATCGCCGCGTCAACGACGACGTAGTTCACGCCTCCATTGTTCTTGGTATACAAAACCCGGGTAAGCAGCAGCCCGGCGTCGGCGACGATGTAGCGGCCCGGTTCAAGATGGAGTTCAAGCCCGGCGGCCCGGACCATGGGCAGAATCGCGGCCGCGATTTCGCCAAGAGGCGCTGCGATCTGATCGGCGGTGTATGCCACACCGAAGCCCCCGCCCATATCGAGCGTATTGATCGCCACGCCCAGCGCCCGAAATTCCGCGATCAGCCCAAGGGCGATCTGGACCGCCGCCACGTACGGCTCGGGCTCGGTCACCATCGAGCCGATATGAAAGTGGACGCCCTCGATGCTCACGCCCGGGTAGCCGGCGTGGCGCCGGGCGATGTCCAACGCGGTTTCGCGCTCGATGCCGAACTTGTTGCTGGCCTTGCCGGTAGTCATGTAGCTGTGGGTGTGGGCGTCGACGCCTGGATTGATCCGCAGGGCGACCCGCTGTCTGCGGCCCCGCTGGACAGCCAGGTCGCTCAGCACGCCCAGTTCCTGCTCGCTTTCAACGTTGATCCAGCCGATCCCGGCCTCGAGCGCGGCGCTGAGTTCGGCATCGGTTTTGCCGACCCCGGCAAAGACGATGGTCTCGGGCGCGGCCCCGGCCCGCAGCGCGCGCTGCATTTCCCCGGCGCTCACCACATCGAAGCCGGCCCCGAGTTCGCGCAGCAAGCGGAGCACGCTCAGATTGCCATTGGCCTTCACCGCAAAGCAGATCATCAGCGGCGTGTCGCTGGCAAAAGCGCCTGTGATCGCGCGGTAGTTTTCCCGGATGCGTTCCGCGTCATAGACATAGCATGGTGTGCCAATGTCGCGGGCGATATGGGCCAGTTGTTCCTGATTCATGATTTTTGAAAGACAACCACCCGATTGGTGTTGGTGCCGCGGGTGTTGTTGCTGACGCCCCAGATGTTGGACGTCTTTGTAAAACGTTGGGTGTTGATCCATATCCCGATTGTTGTCAGCCCGGCCGCTTCTCCCAGCGGAACGACCGTTTCGTCGAGGCGGATCTTGCCGCCGCGCACCTCGCCGACTTCAAAGGCGATGTGTCCGCCGGGCCGGGTGATTCGTTGCAGTTCGTTCAGCACGCCGCCCATCGTCTCAGACCACGCCGCCAGCCCGCGCGGCGTCGTCAAGCCCGCGGCAATCACATCGGCATCGATGCCATTAAACCAGCAGCGCAGCCAGTTATCGGTGGCGTAATCGACGACGTCGAGAAAGGGCGGTGACGTGACGGTCAGGGCCACGCTCTGGCCCGCCAGGCCCGGCGTGCGCCGGGCATCCCCGGTCAGGAATACCGCCGTTGCGCCGGCGCGGGCCAGAGCCTCGCGCTGATCGGCGGTCACATTGCGCAGCAGGCTACGGGTCTTGCGCACGATGAGCGCGCGGGTGTCTCGATACGGCGGGGACTGATCGAGGCGGGCATTGATCTTCTTCTGGCTATCCTGCGATACCGCCTGGTTGGGTGGCAGGCTGTAGACCGAGAAGAACCCCGGCGAGTGGCCGGTCAGCCGATTGGTGGCGACCATGCGAATCCACCGATCGAGCGCGTCCTCGCGCCCGTCCTCCAGCCGCGCCCGCAGGGCGGTCCGGAGCTGCCGGATTTCGCGTTCGGTGTCGGGGTGAAAGAACATCGAGAGGTCGAGCTCGTCGCCGTTCGCCCCGCTTGTTGTTGCTGATAACGCAGTGAGGCGATGAAACAGCAGGTCCTGTTCGGGCAAAAAAAAACGCGGTTCGAGCAGCATCCGGCTGAGCGGGTTGACGTCGTTGGCGGCCACCGCGCGCCCGAGCAGGCCGGCCTCCAGCGCGGTTGTGCCGCGCCCGCTGAATGGATCGTAGACCAGCTCGCCCGGGCGGCTGAAGCGGTTGATGAAATACGCCGGCAACTGGGGCTTGAAACAGCCCCGATACGACACCTCATGCAGCGAATTCGCCTGACGCTGTTGGGCGGTCCAGAATTCGGCAGTGTGCGCGGGCGTCGCCGGCCGCGCGTCGACTTGTCCAGGCATACGCTTCGCTAGGCGACCATGGCCGCGATCGGCGCGGGCGCCTCGCGCGCAAGCTGACCGTAGACGTGGCCGGAGACGACGGCGGCATACGGCGCAATGATCAGCAGCAGCGGTCCCAGAATGCTCAGGAGGCTTCCGGCGTAGGCCGACCCTGCCAGCATCAACGAAGCGCCCAGATATTCACCGGGCCGCTGGCGGAACAGGCGGAGCAGGTCCCCGAGCCGAAGGCAGGCGGCGACGCTGCCGGTCCGCAGCATTTGCACCCGCGTCAGCGGGATCAAGATCATGATCACGAGGAGGTACAGATAGAGCAGCACGAACACGCACGTGAAACCAAGGCTGACCGCCATCATGCCGGTCGTCCAGGCCAGAATCGACTCGCCGCTTGGTCCGGATCGTCCGCCGCTGAGCGGAACGATCGAGAACATCACCCCAAACCAGGCCGCATAGAAACCGCAAAAGACAAGGATGATCGGAAGCGCGTAGATCAGGTCAACGACGAACATGCGCGCCCCCCGCGAAAAGAGGGCCGACATGTTGTCCCATGTTGGCAGCGTCGCATCTTCGCCATCGCGCGCGCGTCGCATCACCTCGAGTTGATACCCCAGCCCGGCGAAGTTGAGAATCGGGACCAATTGGATTACGGCGCCCAGCCCGATTCGCGACGTCCAGGCGGGATCTTTGAATGGGATGCGGAACGCGCGGTCAAGGTCAAGCATGCCGCCATTGTACGGGCGCGGCGGTCCTATTCCGCGGGGTCTGGTTCCAACGCCTGAAGCAAAAGCCTGAGCGCTGCGTCGGCGCTGGCGCGTTTGTTGCCGGCTCGGTCAAACGGCCAGACATGCCGTTCGGCACGTTCGATCGCCGGGGCGCTGATGGCCAGCCAGACAAGCCCGACCGGTTTGTCGGCGCTCCCGCCGCCCGGCCCGGCGATCCCGGTCGCGCTGACCGCGACATCGACGCCAAGCGCGCGGCGAGCGCCCCGGGCCATTTCGAGCGCGGTTTCCGGGCTCACGGCCCCGGCGGTTTCCAGGGTCTCGGCCATGACCCCCAGGCGTTCGCGTTTGACGCGATTGTCGTACGAGATGATCCCGCCCAGGAAATAGCCTGAGCTTCCCGCCCGATCGGTCAGCGTGTCGGCGATCTGGCCGCCGGTGCACGATTCGGCTGTGCCGATCGTCCATCCCCGACTGTCGAGCGCCGCGGCGATCCGGTCGTTGGCGTGCGCGCGCCAGCGCGCGCGCAGATCGTCAGCGGCCCGCTCGGCCTCGGCGAGGGCGGTC